>CAZULU010000015.1:0-12117 GCA_964621585.1 uncultured Pseudomonadales bacterium | reverse complement strand
ATGCTTATCAGGATGCCACTGCAACGCCGCTTTGCGATATGCCGACTTGATCTCAGCATCAGAAGCAGATTTATTAATCCCTAGAATTTCGTAGTAGTCACGTTTGGTAGCCATAGTTAGCAATCTATCGTTAGTACTGTTTAATTAACGACTTTTTTTGTTTCGTTTTTTTTCACTTGTACGATCTCAAAAGAGTAGTAACCTAAATCTTTATCTTGATGATATAAATGAATATGGTGTTCTCCAGACACATTCAGCGGTAACTGTTCAAGATTCACCATGAGAGTAGCCTTCCCTGATTCAGGCACTGAAAATTCTAAATCAAAGCTCACTACATCCTTTTTATCTGGAGTGTGAATAGACAATGTGAGCTTTTCCTTTTTGACTTCATCTCCCCGTACTGTAGCATATACCCACATTTTAGGTTGTTGAGTAGGCAGTTTTTCTACAAAAATCTTATCAAAGATCCCCACCACTGATTTTTTTCCATCTGTAGCTTCAATAATGTAATCCGCTAGTACAATTGATTCTAATATCAGTGCCATACAGATCCTTGCTGAGTAAGGGCGCGCATAGCGCGCCCTTATCAAATTAATATCAAAAACTACTGATTATTCGACAACCTCACCCTCTTCAGCGTCTTTTTTTGCGTCATCTTTCTTGACTTCTTCTGCTTTGCCTTCTTGGGCATCAGCCTGACCAGGAGTTGGTTGACCTTTTGCTTGTTGAGCAGCCATCATAGCTTCACCGATTTTTTGCGCAGAGTTGAGAGTTTCTTCTGAAGCTTTGTCGAGTTCCTCTTTGGTAACTTCTGGATTTTCCAGCAGTTTCTTTAAAGCCTCAACATTTTTGGTAACTTTTTCAATGGTTTCTTTGTCGACTTTGTCACCGTATTCTTTGACTTGTTTTTCCAATTCAAAGACCACTTGTTGAGCTTTATTACGTGCTTCGGCAAGTTCTTTTTTGCGTTTGTCTTCTTCAGAGAATTTCTCGGCCTCAGCTTTCATCTTTTCAATCTCTTCCTCGGATAAATTAGTAGAGTTCTGAATAGTGATCTTCTGCTCTTTGCCAGAAGTTTTATCTTTGGCCGCCACTTTGAGGATCCCATTTGAATCGATATCAAATGTTACCTCTACCTGAGGCATACCACGAGGAGCAGGGGGGATTCCATCCAAGATAAATCGTCCCAAAGATTTGTTATCTGTTGCCATAGGCCGTTCACCTTGCAAAACATTGATCTCAACTTGAGTTTGATTATCAGCAGCAGTAGAGAAGACCTGAGATTTAGAGGTTGGAATAGTCGTGTTACGCTCGATCAGCGGAGTCATCACTCCACCCAATGTTTCTAATCCAAGTGTCAATGGCGTAACGTCGAGTAAAACAACATCTTTGACATCTCCACCAATTACTCCTGCTTGAACAGCAGCTCCAATCGCCACAACTTCATCAGGATTGACCCCTTTGTGTGGTTCTTTATTGAAGAACTTTTTGACTTCTTCTTGAATCTTAGGCATGCGAGTCATTCCACCAACTAATACCACTTCATTAATATCAGCAGCTTGAACCCCTGCATCTTGGAGTGCTTTCTTGACTGGCTCAAATGAACGTTGCACTAACCCATCGACCAGTTCTTCGAGCTTGGCGCGAGTTAGAGTCATGGTTAAGTGCAGTGGACCTTCAGCACCTTGAGTAATAAAGGGTTGATTGATCTCTGTTTGTTGAGCGGAAGACAGCTCAATTTTCGCTTTTTCCGCCGAGTCTTTTATCCGCTGCAAGGCTTGTGGGTCTTTGGATAAGTCCACATTATTTTCTTTTTTAAACTCCGCCACAATCCAGTCAATGATGGCATTATCAAAGTCATCACCACCTAAAAAGGTATCACCATTGGTGGCTTTCACTTCAAACACTCCGTCACCAATTTCCAAAATAGAAATATCAAACGTTCCACCACCCAAGTCATAGACAGCAATCATTTCATTTGATTTTTTGTCTAATCCGTACGCCAAAGCAGCGGCAGTAGGTTCATTCACAATACGCTCTACAGTTAAGCCTGCAATTTCACCTGCTTGCTTGGTAGCCTGGCGTTGGGAGTCATCAAAGTAGGCAGGGACGGTAATAACTGCTCGAGTCACTTTGCCACCTAAGTAGCTTTCGGCATCGTTCTTGGCTTTCATTAAAATTTTGGCGGAAATTTCTTGAGGTGTATACTGTTTGCCATCAATGGTCACCACAGCCATACCATCTTTCCCTTCAGAAATCTCATAGGCCACGTGTTTCATGGCATCAGTCACTGCTGGATCATTGAACTTGCGTCCCATAAAGCGTTTGACTGAGTTCACGGTTTTCTTAGGATTGAGCACCATTTGACGCTTCGCGGGATCACCTACAATCACATCTTCGCCCTTAAAGCCAACAATGGAAGGGAAAGTGTTGCGCCCTTCGGCGGTTGGAATAACGGTTGCTTTTCCACCTTGCATAACGGCAATAGCGGAATTGGTGGTACCGAGGTCGATACCGATGATTTTGCCAGTATTTTGTGCTGTATCTGACATATATCCTCCTATATCAAAATTCGAAATCAATTTATATCGAAATAAATATTATTAATTAATTTTTATACCCCATTGCCTCCACCCATTCTTGCCCCGACCCACTTTGACTTAACCACACCTCAACATTGCGAAACTCTTCTTTCTCGAATAACTGTCTTACTTCGTCTGGGCTGTAAAACGCGAAATACCTACTCATTGGTATTCCATACTTATCATCAGTGACATGCGCTTCACCTTCACCTTTTTTCAATAAACAGTAGAATGTCCCACCGCTTTTCAATATCCTAAACACTTCTCTGATTACTCTCTTTGCTTCTTCTTTCGTTAAGTGCAAAATCGAAGCGCTCGCCCATACTCCATCAAAGCTTTCCGGCCTAAACTGCATTTCCGTCATATCACCCTGCACCACTATTGCCTCAGGTACTTTGCGTTGGGCTATAGTCAACATGTCTGACGATAGGTCAAACATAGTAACATCAAACCCTTGGTCTGCAAACCATCGACTGTCTCTTCCGTGCCCACATCCTAAATCAAGTATTCTTCCATTTGTTGGAACTTTTTTTACAAACCTTTGTAAATTTACAACATCCAAGTTTTCAGCATTTTTACTTTCATAGCCCTGAGCTACCTGGGCATAAGTGTGTTGTAAATCCTTAGCATGTTTTGCTGGCATACTGATCTATAAATTGTCTGGAACCATGATTCGCTCATGTTCCATGGTTGCTAAATCTAAAATCACAAAACTACTTTCTTTGTCAGGACTTTGGTGAGATATCCATTTATCTTTCACTAGTGTGTTTCCTGGGTTAATGAACACACTCTTTCCATGGGTTATCACTCGATACTGATGGTCATGTCCACCAATACAAATATCAAATTCACCTGACTGCGCAATCAGCTCTGCAACTCTCGAATAGTGATTCATAAAAATCTTTTTTCCTTCCAGTTCCAGTTCCATACCATCCCATAAATACAGGCTCAGTTTGTCTGGATTTTTTTGCACAACTTCCATATGCTTTGCCTGCTCACCGTCATTGTTGCCAAAAACATAATGCAGATGTCCGTCAAAGTTATCTACAAATTTCTTAACTACTCCTGGCACTATGATGTCACCAGCGTGGAAAGCTACTGATATTTGATGAGAGTTAAGATACTCAATAATCCAAGCTACTGCTGCATGATTATCATGAGTATCTGAAATAATCCCAATTTTCATAATTATTCTTTCTTTTAAATCTGTATGTCTTACTACTTACATCCTACAACTTACCTCTAATAACTACTCTCCTACCACTACTCTCGCGTGGCGGATCACTACACCATTCAACTTAAACCCTTTTTGTTTGATCTCAATCACTTTGCCCACTTCTCCTTCGGCTGTTCCGACCGCTTCCATGACCTGTTCATCAAAGACATCACCTGTGTTTACTTTAATTTCTTCCAAACCTTCTACACCCAGCACTTGGTAAAACCGGTCAACTACCATCTGCAATCCTTTATCTTCAATATGTTTGGTAGCTGTTTCCATAAAGTCGAGCGGCTCTAGCAAAGACTCAATGATGTTCCGATTGGCTAACTTCACATATTGGATGCGTTCCTCTCGAACTTGCTTTTCCAGATTGTGATAATCTGCTAAGACGCGTTTGTATTTTTCCTCAAACTCTTGAACTTTTTCCTCTAACTGACTAATTACATCTGGTTGAACTTCTTCTTGAGTTTGTTGTGGATCGTGGGGAATTGCTGTATCGCTCATACCACCTCTTCTATCAATTAATTAGTAAGTTTTATGCTTCAACGAGGTCTTTTAACAACCCGCGGAAATACCGCATCATCGGTACCACATATTGGTAATCAAATCGATTTGAACCAAGTACGCCAAGTTGACACACTTGCCCTGATAAATCAACTTCAATATACAAAAGACTAATCGGCTCTAAGTACTTGTTCCCAAGCTCTGCTCCAAACACCACCTTCACCGGATTATCATCCAAGTTGGTATGGAAAATTTCGTTAAGTAAATTAAATTCTTCAATCAAAGACAAGACATGTCGCATCACTTCGATATCATAAAACTCAGGCATGCTCAATAAGTGGGCATACCCAGATGAGTAGATATACTTGTCTTCAGTAATTGCTAGTCCGATGGCTCCAGTTTTGTCAGCTAATACTCGGGTAGCTTCGCGCAGTAAATCTTCAACTTTGTTTTTTTCACTCCAAATACGCTCTTTGAGTGACACCTCATCAGCTACCGAAAGATCTTTTTCTTTCATTAATTCTCGAATATACAACTTCATCGCCAGCGGAGTCGGGCGACGTCCAGCGGAAGAATGGGACTTGGTGAGATATCCTAACTTGGTAAGCTGCACCATATCATTACGAATAGTAGCAGGAGAAACCCCAAGATTGAATTTTTTATCCAACGTTTCACTACCAACAGATTCGGCAGTGTCAATGAATTCTTGGACGACTGCCCGAAGAATTTGAACTTGGCGAGCAGTTAGGTCAATCATAGGCTTCCTTATAATACGTTGTAGTTCTCTGTCAAAAGATATCACACTCCATAATAATTAGCAATACTAATAACTTTCTGCTAATCTGTCAAGCCTCTATTGTTTACTCACGGTTCACAAAAATAATTTCACTCACTTCATGACAAGTTATGAGTAGCCACTTGATCTTCGATTACATTTTCCATTATGCTGAGTAGGTGAAATATCCTCGCAAAAAAGGCCAACGCCTCGCTACTTTTTTTCAATTAGCTCTGATCATCCTGGTAATGGCGGGTGTCTTTGCAAGTGTCTTACAACTCAAACAAGTGCGAGAGTTTCTGTCTCGAGCTAGTGGTGAACCTGCTAACATTGTGATTAATACGCAAGCAAATCTCGGCCCTTTGCCTCGTCCCTGGCGCAATCTCGCTCAGGGCGGCGAAGAGTCTAACTGGCGTATGAATGGCTATACCAGCACGGTTCGGGCTCTTAATCCAGAATACATCCGGATTGACCACATCTACAGTTTTTATGATGTGGTAGAGCGCAGTGGGGATCAATTAGTATTCAATTTTTCTAAATTAGATCCACTATTAGATGATATTCGTGCAACCGGGGCAATCCCTTATGTTTCTCTGTCATATATGCCCGTTCCTCTCTCCCAAGATGATATTGTCGGACTGCCCAAAGATTGGAACGAGTACCAACTCTTGATTCAACGCACGATTGAACATATTAGTGGCACCCGTGGTTTTGAGAATGTCTATTATGAAGTCTGGAATGAGCCAGATTTATTTGGCGGATGGAAAACCTACGGTGATAAAAATTATTTAACTCTCTATACCTATGCAGCCCGCGGGGCAGCAAATGCACGGAATGTACGCCCATTTAAATTTGGTGGACCTGGAATTACCGCCCTCTATGAAAATTGGTTCACCCGTCTTAGCGAACACGCCACCAGTAATAATCTTCGCTATGATTTCTTTTCATGGCATCGGTATGACCATAAACTGACCCAATACACTGATGATTATGCCAAAGCCCAAGCGTGGCGGGCACGGTATCCGCAACTCACCAATCTTGAATTGCACGTCACTGAATGGGGACACGACTCCCGTAATCATCCTGGTTACGATGGAAACTATGGCGCAGCCCATACCGTTGCGGCTGCTATCGAAATGGTTCGCCAAGTAGATAAAGCCTTTGTTTTTGAAATTGAAGATGGTAAAGACCCTGCAGGCAATGCTCGATGGGGACGATGGGGATTACTGACCAATGAAGAGTTTGGCATACAGCCCAAGCCTCGGTATCAGGCACTTCGGCTACTTGATCGGGTGGGTACTGAACAACTCGAGTTAACCGGGAATGGGACTTGGGTAAAAGGATTGGCCACCCGTGGTTCACAAAATCAAATCCAAGTCGTGCTTTCGAATTATGATACCAACTCGGGAAATGTTGAAAATGTGCCGATTACTTTTGCCAATATTCTCCCCGGTGAGTACACACTCTCACAAACCTTTTTAGGAGGCCGTCAAAATACAGCCACGATCGCCACTGACTCTGCAGTGTTACAAGCCACTGTCACTATGCCAATTAATAGTGTTGCCTTTATTGAACTCACTCCTAATTTTGATGTTTCCCTGGTGACACCACTGCCACCCGTAGATTTACCAGGAGAAGAACCACGAACGGGATTTGGAAGATTGTTGCCAATTATCACTCAGTAAATTTGAGAACAGTTTTTTTTACGATCGCATCAATTTCTTGTTGAAATCTTTTGGTGCTAAAACCTAACGCATGCTTGTGGATTGTGGGGGCATCCCATCGAGTTGTTTGGGCTGATTTGATTGCTGCCACAAAGCTCTCCATGGTTAATTCCTTAAAGAATATCCCGGTTTTTTTATCAACGACTGTTTCTTTCGGTCCACCAGAATAATGGGCAATCACCGGAACTCCATGTCCCATGGCTTCCACTGGCACGATGCCAAAGTCTTCATCTTCTACGGGATAGAGCAATGCTGTTGCTCCCTGATAAAGCTCACGAAGCTTTTCATCTGACACTGCACCTAAAAACTCAACAGTCGGCCCCGCCATCGCCTTCAAATCCGCTTCTATCTTGCCTGTCCCCACAATTTTGAGTGGTACGTTGAGTTCATTAGCAGCTTGAATCGCCATTTCGGGATGTTTACTAAAAGCAAGTCGATTGACATATAGATAATACTTTAGATGATCTGATTCTCTACTTTTTGCTTTCTGCTCGCTGCTCAAAATATCTACTGGTGGATGCACTACTATTGAATCCCTTCGGTAAAACTTGGCGATGCGTTTTTTTACTTCTTCAGAGTTGGCAATGAACACATCAACACGTTGCGCAGCTAAAAAGTCTTTTTGGCGAATCACATGATTGATCAACTCTCCGCCGATTCGAATGAATGGATTCTTCTTCCAATCAGTCATAGTCGAGTAACCATAGAGTGAGCGAGGCGGAGTGTGACAATAACAAATATGCGGAACCCAAGACTTAGTAATCACCGCTTTAGCAAAATACATATTGGAAGAACTGATCACTACGTCATACGCGCTAAAGTCAAACTGTTCAAAAAAATGTGGTGCCAACATACGCAGAGGTGAAAAGATTTTCTTGTAGAACGGAATCCGAGTCATCCAACTCTCTCGAATATCCCAATCTGCAAATTTGGCCCAATGTGGACCCATCGCTTCTTTATCCACAAACGCAGTGTATACCGGAGCATCGGGATACAAATCATGTAACGCCTCCAACACACGCTCTGCCCCACCATATTCTCGTAAATAGTCATGCACTAAAGCAACTTTCATACTTAAAACAGTGCGTCTTGGACGCCGCTTTCAAAATCGTCTAATGGTAAATACGGAATTAAACTCTTGAAGCCAAGGCCCTCTAGTAAAGCAGATGCCTCTTCTTTGTTATAGCCACTCACCCGACAATCATCAAGTGCGACAGTGATTGGTACGTTGATATCGATCGTCGCTAACTTTTTACTCATCATCGCTTGATCATATCCTTCAGCTAATTTTTTGAGCACTGATCCCTTGAGCGTAGCTGAAGTGGTAGCCTGAGTGCTTTGTTCTTGAATAGCCTGGTAAATATGATCAACTGAGCCAAATTCCTGAATGAGTTTCACAGCAGTTTTTCCCCCGATTCCTTTGACCCCGGGAATATTATCAGATGGGTCACCTGCTAATGCTTTGAAGTCAATAATTTGCGATGGTGCTACCCCCATTTTTTGTTGCACTTCCAGGGGTCCATATTCCTGAGCATGTGCTTGTTTACTACCATTGACTGGCATCCAAATATGAACGCGCTCTGTGACTAACTGAAAGCTATCTTTATCTCCAGTCACAATCAAGACATCAGTATCCAAATGATCTCGAGTAGTGGCATGTGCAATCGTTCCAATTACGTCATCAGCCTCATAACCTTCTACAGCCAACAACGGAATATTCAGCGTCGTCACCACATCTTTGACCAATTGAATCTGACTCTGTAACTCGGCTGGCATCTCTTTACGCTGAGCTTTATAGCCTACAAATTCAGTATGACGAAAGGTTGGTTTTGGTAAATCAAAAGCAGTGGCAATATAAGTTGGTTGTAAATCTCGAATAACAGTTAACAAAATACGTGTGAATCCATAGACTGCATTCACGAGAATTCCATCTTTAGAAGTGAGCGGTGGGAATGCAAAAAAAGCTCGATAAATTAGGGCGTGACTATCGATCAAAACCAATAAATTTTTTTGAGTAACCATGAAGTTTATTGTAACACTAACTCTTCTTTTTCTGATTTGAACTCTCTTTTTCTTCTATACTGCGAATTAGAAACACAATGTTTCGCTCAATTCTATCTATCTTCTTTTCCAGATCATTAATACGATCTTGAGTCCGTCTCCAGGCAAAGTCAGCTTCTATCCGATTCAAAGATAATGTGAGTAAGACCACAATCATGCCAAAGGTCAGTGCCCCATTCAGCTGCAATCCCATGGCAATGATTTTTCCCATGACACTCACCGGAACATAATCTCCATACCCTACACTGGTCATGGTGGTGACTGTCCAATACACCGCATCAAGAGGTGTTCGAATATTTCCACCAGCAGCTCGTTCTACTGGGACGATCAACAAACCTAAAAATAGTGCAAATAACAATAAGATGCCCAATAGCTTACGAAATCTTCGCTTACGAAATACATACTGGACCGTCGTCAAATGCATGCATTAACAATATCAAAAACCACTTTACTTGGAAACAGCAAATGAGCCCTACAACGATTCGGCGCAGTAGGGCTCATTCTAAACATATTTTAATTTTTACTCTTTACGTTTGGCTTTTTCCACCTGCATCATCTCTTCAAATTCAGTGGTATCCATTGTTTCTACTTCAAGCAAGCGTAGCGATACTCGATCTAAAGCATCTTTGTGCTTTTTGAGGATTTTCTCGACTCGATTAACTTCGCCTTGCATGATTTTCGATACCTCTTCATCCACACGTTCTTTCATCTTGTCCGAAATAACATATGGATCATTCATTGCTCGACCATATCGCATATCATACTCAGGATTGAAATTGATCGGACCTAGATCGCTCATTCCATACTCAATCACCATTGCACGAGCGATTTTGGTAGCACGTTCAATATCATTGCTTGCCCCACCGGTCAGCTCATCAAAAATTAGCTGCTCAGCACCTCTTCCACCCAACATCACTGCAATCATGTCAAGCAATTCAGATTTGGTTTGCTGTAACCGATCCTGCTCGGGGGGTGTTAAGGTAAAGCCGAGAGCCTGGCCACGAGAAACAATGGAAATACGATGGACGGGATCTGCATGTGGTAACACATGCGCCAACACCGCATGACCGGCTTCATGATAGGCAGTCATCTTGCGTTCAGATTCATCCTTCAGTCGTTTCTTGGATGGTCCCAACTTGACCTTTAATGCTGCTTCTTCAATATCATTCATGTTGATCTTTTCACGATTTTCGCGAGCCACAGCAATTGCTGCTTCATTCAACATATTTTCTAAATCAGCACCCGAATATCCGACGGTACGTCGCGCAACTCGATCCCAACTGACTTCTTCATCAAAAGGCTTGCCTTTTGCATGGATGCCTAAAATAAATTTACGTTCTTCGAGGTCAGGTAAGTTCACCATCACCCGTCTATCAAAACGACCAGGCCGTATTAAGGCAGGATCAAGTAAATCTCCACGGTTGGTAGCAGCCATCACAATCACATTATCATTGACGGTAAAGCCATCCATCTCAACCAAAATTTGATTGAGGGTCTGCTCCCGTTCATCGTGTCCACCGACACTCCCATGACCACGCATCCGACCGATCGCATCAATTTCGTCAATGAAAATAATGGAAGGTGCCAACTTTTTGGCGGTGTCAAATAAGTCTCGTACCCGAGAAGCACCAACTCCAACTAGCATCTCCATAAATTCCGAACCAGCCATCGATAAAAACTGGACATTAGCTTCTCCAGCTACTGCTCGAGCAAGCAAGGTCTTTCCCGTTCCAGCAGGCCCGACTAATAACACTCCTTTGGGAGTGCGTGCACCTAGTTTTTTATACTTACGAGGGTTTTTCAAGAAGTCGACAATTTCTTCTAATTCTTGTTTTGCTTCGTTCATGCCTCCCACATCAGCAAACTTGACATCTTGTTTGCCTTTGACAAAGATCTTCGCTTTACTTCGTCCAATTCCCAAAATCCCATCTTGTGCACCTCTGGCTTGACGGAAAATAAAGAAGAAGAAGACTACCATAGCAATCAATGGTAGGACATTTATTGCCACATCCCAAAACATTTGAGATAAGGATTGGTCCTTGATTTCTACTGGAATTACAGCTGGATCTAAGCCGGCTTTATCAAGCACATCTAGGAAATCTTGCCCTAATTCTTTTCTGGAAGTTTTTTCTGATCCATCAAGATATTTTACAGAGACGGACTCGGCTGTTACTTCAACTCGCTCGACTCGTTCAGCGCGAATATCTTCCACCACTTGAGACAGCGGAATAACGTCGCTGGGATTACCACTAAATAAAGAAAATAAAAATGGCACAAATAACAAACCAATCAACACCCACACAATCGCTCGACGTGGATTAAATTTAAGATTCATCTCCATTTTTTTCATATTTGGCTGAGGAACCGGGCCAACTCGCTTTGGTTGTGAATTATCAGTCATGATCACAATTCCTTTCTTAACATTTGCATTTGATTATATCGTAATTTAAATTGATGGATTATTCCCAACTTATCGCACTACTGTCCCATTTTTCACCGTTGTAGATAAAGGAATCAAGATGGGGGTTTCATCATCCGCCATCATCATCATCCCTTGACTCTCTTCAGCTCCCATTTTTTTCGGCTCAAGATTTACTAAGAAGAAAAACTGCTTCCCTTCAAAATCACTTGGAGTATACCATTCTTTTACTCCAGAAAAGATGACACGCTGACCAATTTCTTCTCCAAAATCCACAACAAACTTGAGTAGCTTTTTGCTCCACTCTGGAACTGAAGCTTCCATAATCGTTCCGACGCGAATATCAAGTTTATCAAAATCGGCATAATTGATTGCTGGTTTCATAAAAACTCCTCATGCACGAAAACAACCTCGTGCTAAATGAGGTTGTATTTAACCATTTTCGAGAAAAAAAAGGGAGTGCCAACCGACGGCAACTTACAACTTACAATTCTTCAATCTTCACTTCATCTTGAATATCAGATTGTTGAATGTATTCTAAATATCGCTCGGTCGTCGTCACACGTTTGTGACCAACCAACTTACTGACATAGGTCAAAGGGGTTCCAGCTTTTAGTTGCTCAACAATAAAAGTGTGGCGTAAATCATTGACTTTGGCGTCTTTAATTCCAGCAATACGGAAATAACGATCTATCGCCGAGCGAATGTTACGCACCAAGAATGGTCGACTGGTTTTGGTTAAGAATAAGGTATCTTCTGGGGTAGTTTTAGGTCGCACTTGCAAGTACTTTTCTAATGCTTGGCGAGCCGCATTGTTCATTGGAATAGTGCGT
>CAZULU010000014.1:4904-13915 GCA_964621585.1 uncultured Pseudomonadales bacterium | reverse complement strand
TGAAACTGCTTATTATGTCAGAATTCAAACGTTTCACAGTTTCTGTATCGATGTTATCCAAACAAATCCGGAATATTTTCCACTCGGTGGATTAGGTCAACCATTGGCAGATTTGGAACGATTTCACATCTTTGAGCGTATTTTATTAGACAATAACTTTGAATACATTAAGCCTCTCAATGCTCCACTTCACTACTTGAAAGCAGCATTAAACGCCGTTCAAAACCTAAAACGGGAAGGCATCACTCCTGATCAGTTTAGAAAGATCCTAGAACAAGAAAAACAATTGTTAGAAACAGAGGGAGAACAACTCAAGAAAACAGAACGTACAAAAAGAGAAAAGCAGTTACAAAAAAACACGGAGTTACTCCAAGTATATATTTTGTATCAGCAAAAAATTCGTGAGGTAGGCACTTTTGACTTTGAAGATATGATTACACTCACGGTTGAAGCATTCCAAACTCATGAACTGTTGTTACAAACATATCAGGAGAAGCTTCTTTATTTGTTAGTAGATGAGTATCAAGATACAAACTCTGCTCAAAATACTGTTGTTGATTTGCTGGCTGCCTATTGGGGCAAGCAAGCTAACGTCTTTGTGGTGGGTGATCCTAATCAGTCAATCTACCGTTTCCAAGGAGCATCTTTAGAAAACACCTACGGTTTTTTGGCTCGATATTCAAATGCTACTACCATTTCACTGAAAGAAAACTATCGAAGCACACAACCTATACTTGATGCTGCCAAAGGTGTGATCGATCATAATCAACCACCCACCATCCCTCTCACTTTCTCAATTGAGCAACATCTTCAGAGTCAGAGCCAAAATAGACATCTGATTGAGTTATATGAACCTTCTTCTAATACTTTGGAATATGTTTATATTGCCGAAAAAATTTCATCTTTAATAGCACAAGGTGAATCACCAGAAAATATCGCGGTGATTTTTCGGAATAATGCTGAGTCTGCTCCCATCGCTGATGCTTTAGTACGCTGGGGTATTCCCTACGAGATCGAAGGTGGATCTGATGTACTGATAGATCCCATTATCCAACAGTTACTTTTGCTACTGAAAGTGATTCGCGATCTTCGAACTGGCATTGAGGATTTAGAATACTTCACTTTACTAAATTATCGTTGGATACAACTTTCCTCTTTGATCATATTAAAACTTACTCGGTTTGCCTCACAACATCGCACTCAACTCTTTACAGTAATCTCTTCATTCTCTTTAGTACTTTCTGACACAAATCAATTGAGTATGGATGCAGTACTCCTAAATAGTGATGAGGTGTTAGAAAATAATACAAGACATACCCTTCAATCAAATACCGAATTAGGTAAGGAATTTTTAACTACCTTATCTGCTGATGAGGTGCTTCAGTTACAAAAAGTGGTGCAATTCACGCAGCAACTGATTGAATTGAGTGGCAGTGATGCTTTTTTGACCTTTCCTGCTTGGTTTGAAAAAGTTATTAATGAAACTGGTTACCTCCAGTATTTATTGAATGAACCAAAAAGTATTGAATATCTTAATCGACTCAATAGTCTTTTTTCTGAAGTGAAAAAGCAACTGACCAGTCAACCGCAACTAAAACTCCATGATTTCTTGCAAAACATTGCGATCATGCAACAGTACAACATAGGTATACCTGAAGAAGATTTAAATATCAAACGTGATGCTGTCCGCCTAATTACTGCGCACAAATCAAAAGGTTTGGAGTGGCAACATGTGTTTATTACTCAAGTGATTGACAAGAAATGGGGAAATACAACCAAAAGAGACTTGCTCAAATTGCCAGAGGGCATTTTGCAACACACAGTAGTCAAAGATGATGAACAGCAAGATGATGAGCGCCGCCTGTTTTATGTAGCGCTGACTCGAGCCAAAAGCCATATTTATATTACTGCTCCTAAAACTATCACATCTGGAAATGCTTCAAGAGAAACCTCCCCAAGCTTATTCCTTGAAGAGATCCCCAAAGATCTTATTCATAAAAATGACACCTTTGAAGCTCAACAAGAAACCTCGGTGCTCTTAAGGAAATTGCTCACTACCAACCACGAAACATCAACCCCTTCCACGGAAGAAAAAGCATTTATTGATTCGATCATTGAGAAATTCAAAATGTCTTCAACCGCTCTCAATACTTATCTAGATTGTCCATATAAATTTAAATTGGAAAAATTGTTAGGTGTGCCAAAAGCAAAAGAAGCATATCTTGCCTATGGGACAGCGGTGCACAAAGCGCTAGAGGATTTGTTTAGTTACCTAAAGAATCATAACGGTCTAGTACCGCCACTTAACATGGTTCTTTCTTCATTTGAAAAAGCCTTACAAAAAGAATTGCTTACTCCTGAGGAATTTCAAATTCGACTAGCGCATGGAAATACTATTCTGACGATGTATTACCAAGAGTATCAAAAAACATTTATTGCTCCTTTAACAGTTGAAAAGCAGTTTGGCAGTGGATTTTCTCGACCCCACTTAGATGATATTCCTCTAGCTGGTCGAGTCGATAAAATTGAATTGATTGACCAATCACTCAATACTATAAAAGTTATAGACTATAAAACCGGTAAACCTAAAACTCGTGGACAAATTGAAGGTAAAACAAAAGATAGTAATGGTTCATATAAACGCCAATTAATATTTTACAAATTATTGGCGGAGTTAGATCGTACTTTTCAGTATCAAGTTCAAGAAGCAGAGTTCGATTTTGTAGAACCAAATGATAGAGGAAAATTAAAAAAAGAAACGTTTCATATTACACAAGAGGAAGTAGATGCTTTGAAAGAATTAATTCGGGATGTGATGCAAAGAATTCGTAACCAAGAATTTCCCAAAACAACTGATACATCTATTTGTGCGAAGTGCGATTTTAAGCACCATTGCTGGCCCACGGGTATCTCTGTTCAATAATTATTGGACCAAGGCTTTGTCTCGTAATTTGCTGTGTTGTTTCTTCGCAAATCGATGAGACTCATCACGAATTTGTTGCAGTAGTTTTAGTGTAGGATGATCAACATCGAACATTACAAAATGATACTTCAAATTTTCAATATTTCGATCATTCGGATTATCAAAAACAGGAATCACCAAACGATCTGGGTTTTTTACTAAAGAAACGACAGGAATTTCCCATTTCCACACACTGAGTGCCGCTCGAAGTTGACCACGACCTCCATCAATAACAACCAGACTTGGCAATCCCCATTCCGGATGCTTTTGTCGACGAGTCACCGCCTCTTTCATCATGTGATAATCATTTGGTGTATTTAGTGTACGAATGTTAAATAAACGGTAATTTGCTTTATCTGGTTGGCCTTTAGTGAAAGTGACCATTGAAACTGAGGCATTCTTCCCTTGTATATTACTGACATCGTAACCTTCAATTCTTTCCAACAAATAATCTTTAGACAACGGGAAAAACTGTCGAATTTCTTTTCGCAAATACACTAATCCTTCTTGAATTTGGGATTGGTGGAGTTTGGGCAATTGTAGATCAGGCTTAAGGTGAAAAGTAGGAGCCAAAAATCGTTCAATCAACTGGAGGGAATCTCGATATTCAGCGGCTTTTTCAAACTCTTCTAACTGTACCGCTTGCTTCATTTCTTTTTCTAAATCTCTTTGAACTTCTTTGGTTTTTCCTCGAAGAAATTTCTTAAGTCGAGTGATTGAGTCTTGATACTCTTGTTTTGATACTAATCCAAGACAAGCACCCGAACACCGTTGGATGTGATAGTAGAAACAGGCTTTTAAATTTAGAGGTAAGTTATAAGTTGTAGGATGTAAGTTATTTTCATTTGCTCCTACTTCTAACATCTTGTTTTCTACATCTTGAACTGGCTTTTCGCACCATTTAAAAATTGGCCGAACTAACTTTAAAATTTCCTTTGTTCGATAAGAGCTTTGATACGGTCCAAAGATATTTCGAGACTTTACGCCTTCTTGTACTTGTAACCGTTGCACATCTTTCTTCCGAATCGTTTTGACCACCGGAAATTCGTCTTCAGTAATATAAATGTATAAGGGAGATTTATCATCTTTGAGTAGGATGTTGTATGCTGGCTGATGAAGTCTCACTAACTCTGCTTCAACTAGGAGTGCTGTTAATTCATTCTCTAGTTCCTGAAATTTGAGTCGCTGGGCTTCCAATACCATTTTGCGTGTCTTCCCTTGGACTTGAGTGAGCTGGGCATACGAACCTAACCTATTTTTCAGATCTTTGGCTTTGCCAACGTATAAGACTTCCCCTTTTTCACCCACAAACCAATATACCCCAGGTTTGTGAGGTACTTTTTCATAGTCAGATAACCAACGTAAAAGATCTTTTTTCTCAGTCATGAAAATATTGTATATGCTGAAGCTGCAAACTGCTAATTTTCTACTTGAGCTCTTCTTTCAAGTATTTTCCGGTATAGGACTTGGGATGAGCAGCTACTTCTTCAGGCAATCCAGCAACAACGACTTCTCCACCATATTCACCACCTTCAGGACCTAAATCAATTAACCAGTCACAGTTTTTAATCACATCTAAATTATGCTCAATCAAAATGACGGTGTTGTTTTGCTCTACTAATCGATGCAAAACTGTTAGTAACTTCTGAATATCTTCAAAATGTAGCCCTGTCGTCGGTTCATCTAATAAGTACACCGTATGCTCATTTGAACGAATGGATAATTCTTTCGCCAACTTGACCCGTTGTGCTTCTCCTCCTGATAAAGTAGGTGCTGGTTGTCCCAAATCAATGTACCCCAGTCCTACTTCTTGCAGCGTTTGCAGTTTGTACTGGAGTTGTTTGTGAGATTTGAAAAACTCCATTGCTTCATCGACAGACATATCCAATACATCAGCAATCGATTTTTCCTTGTATAAGACCTCAAGTGTTTCGGAGTTGTACCGTTTACCATGACACACATCACAGGTCACATAGACATCAGGCAAGAATTGCATCTCAATTTTGATTTGACCTTCCCCTTTACACGCTTCACAACGACCACCTTTGACATTGAAACTAAATCGACCGAGCTTGTACCCACGTACTTTTGCATCGGCTGTGTTCGCAAAAATTTGGCGAACATAATCAAAAATCTTGGTATAGGTAGCTGGATTGGAACGAGGAGTACGACCAATAGGACTCTGATCAATCAGACTAATTCTTTTGACATGCTCAGGAATACTAATTGTGTCAATATCACCTGGCTTAGAATCAACTGCATAGCCAAGTTCTTTCGCTAGATTGTAGTACAACGTGTCATGCAAAAGTGTCGATTTACCAGAACCTGAAAGCCCGGTAATACACACTAATCGATTCAACGGAAAATCCACATCGATATGCTTCAAGTTATGCATAGAAGCACCATTAATACGCAAAAACTGTTCTGGCTGACTAAGATTTCGCACTCGTTTGATGTGCTTCTTGTTCGACAAATACTTTCCGGTAATAGAAGCTTCTAATTTTTTCAACTCTTCTGGAGTGCCTTGAGCCGTGACTTTCCCACCATTTTTACCTGCCTTTGGTCCAAAATCAAACACATAATCGGCGCTATTGATCACATCTCGGTCATGTTCCACAACTACCACTGAGTTACCTTTGTCTCGTAAATTTTTTAGAGTTTCGATAAGCAGGTGATTATCGCGTTGATGTAAACCAATAGTTGGTTCATCTAAAACATACAATACACCAGTTAACCCAGTTCCAATCTGAGACGCTAACCGAATACGTTGTGCTTCACCACCGGCTAAGGTGCCTGACTCTCTACTGAGCGTCAAGTAATTCAATCCTACCGAAACTAAAAATTCCAAACGCGCTTGGATTTCTTTGACAATCGATTCGGCAATAGTTTTTTCTTTGTCTGACAAAACCTCCGGCATGATTCTCTTGATCCATTCTAATGTCTGAACAATAGCTAAGTCGCATACTTTCGCAATGTGCCAACCATCAATCGTGACTGCCAAAGCTTCAGGTTTGAGACGAGTTCCCACACAAGTTGCACAGGTTTCTTTGTGCATAAACCGCTCAATTTCTTTCCGAATATACTCAGAATCTGTTTCCGAATAGCGGCGCTCAAGATTCTTAATGAAACCTTCAAATGATTCGTGAATCATGGTCATTCGACCTTCACGATTGGTTCCTTCGACTTTGTATACTTTCTCTGATCCATAAAATAACATGTGCTTTGTTTCTTCATCGAATTCATTCCAGGGTGTTTTTCGAAAATCGTAGCCCTGATCCTTAACGACTTGTTGTACCAGTCGTGCCCACCAAGTATCACTTTCCATCATTCGTGCAAAAGGAATAATAGCGCCTTCACTTAATGAAAGTGATCCTGCCACAATTCGCTTGGGGTCAATCTTGAGTAATTTCCCTAAGCCGTGACAGGTCTCACAGGCACCCTGAGGAGAGTTGAAGGAAAACATCCGCGGTTCAATTTCGGGCAAACTGATTCCACAGTAACTACAGGCAAACTTTTCGGAAAACAAAATATCTTCCATCTCTTTGGGACGATCAGGAAACGTCAATCCGGCATCAGTGACAAAAGAACTCATGACATATCCGTCTGACATCTTTAGTGATTCTTCAATTGCCTGTACCAAACGTGTTTTGACATCTTTCTTGGTCTCTTCATCTTTGAGGACCGAGGCAGAAGTAACAAATCGATCAATGATAACTTCAATTGAGTGCTTATTAGTCTTGATTAAGGTTATATCTTCATCGACATCAAAGACATTGCCATCAATTCTGACTCGTTGATAACCTTTTTTGCGTACCTGATCAAACAGTGCTGTAAACTCACCTTTGCGCTGCCGAATCACAGGCGCCAGAATCATAAAGCGTACTGGTTGGCCATTGGATCGCTCACTTATCCGTTCAAAAACTTGGTCAACAATTTGATCTACTGTCTGCGTAGAAATCTCTCGTCCACAATTCGGACAATGAGGATGACCTACCCGTGCAAACAGCAAACGAAAATAATCATATATTTCAGTAATTGTACCGACTGTGGAGCGAGGATTATGTGAAGTTGTTTTTTGGTCAATTGAGATAGCGGGTGATAACCCTTCAATATGATCAACATCTGGCTTCTCCATCACACCAAGAAACTGTCGAGCATACGAACTTAAGCTTTCTACATACCGTCGTTGTCCTTCAGCATACAAGGTATCAAAAGCTAGGGAACTTTTGCCACTTCCAGACATCCCAGTTAACACAACCATTTTGTGTTTGGGGATTTCCATATCTATATTTTTTAAGTTGTGTTGACGTGCACCAGTTATTTTGATTGAGTCGGACATAGTTTTAAGATGTAAGAGGTAAGTTGCCCGCCTGCAACGCTGTAGCACTGCGGGCAGGTAGGATGTAAGTATTTTTCAACAAACGTAATCAATACTCACATTTACGATCGTTAAGTATAGCGGAAAATACCCAAAATTGCACTACAGAGAATCACGCACTTATAGCTGAGCAATCGAGATTTTTCTGAAATTATAAAGAAAATGAATTACAAGAAAAAAAGGTAATATTTTTTGGAGAATGATTTACTACCAACCACTAACAACCAACACCATGTTCTTGGTTTTTGTTAGTATAACATGTGATCTAGATCACACAACAGTCTTTTTTTTCGTTTTAAATTGAGTATACTCAACTCTTCTTCGAAAAGGCCTTCAGAAGATATGTGTGGCGTTGTCCGGGTTGGACGACATCATTTGTCACACTATCTATCAACTTATCTTCCAAGTAGGAGGAAAACATGTTAGCACGTAGAGAATCACTCAATACCCAAGCGATGGTAGATGCTCAGGTTCGCTTTGCCCAAATGCAGGAAAGCCTTCGCAAAATGAATGGGGAAGCTCCCAAACAAACAGAAGTATTGCCTTACAGTCAGCTCTTACCATCTCGACACAAACAAAGACCTACCACTTTCGGTGAGTCTGCACAAAGTTTATAAACACCTAAAATGTAAGTACTAACGCCTCGCTCAGCGGGGCGTTTTTTTATTGCATGGCTCGTTGATTCGAACCAACAGTAGCTGTAGCCAAGGCTTCCTGTTGCGATGCTTTTTCTGGTAATTTTGGTGTTGGAGTTACTCCTCCAAATCGCAATAAGTGTTTCCCTAAATCCTCATCACCTTTGTGTAAAAACAGTGCCTGATGATCAGTTGCATCCTCCACTTCTTCTTGTTGTTCATGTCTCCAGAATGATAAGAGAAACGCCAGTCGTTCAAGTGGAAATCCTAACTTCTTCAAGGTATCTACAAACATTCGCCAATTTGAAAAATCTTCTGGCCAATCTTCAGTGATAATTCTAGCTACTCCCCCTTTTTCCACCTCATGCAATCCTTGTTCAAAACTCGTGGTCGCCACTGGCTGGTGAGCAGTAAAGTAACCTAGCCTCTGTAAAGTGCCAGCTACATCTCTGTCTCGTTCAATAATTAACATTTTTTGCTCGATCATATATTTGAAAATACCAATTTGAAGTATGAAAAAGACAATAAAAGTGTAACAAAGTTGTAAGCAGTTATTACTCTAACTTCCGTATTGCATCTCGAATAAGAGCCGCCAACTCAAAATCCATTTCATCAGCTGCCCGCTTCATCGCACGCCGAAGTTTTTTGGCTAAATCTTTTTGTTGCTCAGGGAGCAGTTCATCAGCATTGATAAAATTTAAATCTACCCTTTCGTTTTTGGACAACTCTACCCAGATAGGTTTGAGTGTCTGACCTGTTTCCTTGTCTTGGCGAGGTTCTTCAACTAAGGCTTGACTCAGCGATCGATACTTCGGTCCATCTTCTTTGACTCGCTTTACGAGTTGTTCTCGAATTGGCTTCGCAATCGTTTGCGGGGTGATGCCATGTTTGGTATTAAATGCTTGCTGAACCTGACGACGACGTTGAACTTCTTCAATTGCTTCCTTCATGGCTACTGACATTTGATCTGCGTATAAAATGACGTGCCCTTCCGCATGGCGAGCTGCTCGTCCCATGGTTTGAATAAGAGAGGTTC
>CAZULU010000014.1:3284-4804 GCA_964621585.1 uncultured Pseudomonadales bacterium | reverse complement strand
CTATTTACTAAAAACTCTGGAAATTGGAGCGGTCGGTTATCTAGTGCTGAAGGCAGACGAAAACCATAACGAATCAAAGTTTCTTTGCGAGAGCGGTCTCCGGCAAACATACCTCGAATCTGCGGCAATGTCATATGACTTTCATCAACTATGGTCAGATATGTACCATCGCCAAACTCTTTGGCATTGTAATTCATGTAGTCTAGCAGCGTATACGGCGGGTCACCTTCCTGACGACCATCAAAGTATCTCGAGTAGTTTTCAATTCCATTCACGAAGCCTAACTCTCGGATCATATCAAGATCATAACTCACTTTTTGCTCTAAACGATACGCCTCAACTACCTTCCCATCAGCACGGAGTTCCTGCAAACGCATCTGCAAATCTTTTTCAATTTGAGCAATGCCTTCTTGTTGACTACTCTCACTCGTCATGTATTGTTTTGCAGGAAAAATCGTATAAAACTTTGGTGACTGTGCTTGACTTACTACCGGCTCGTGAATAGTTGAAACAGGTTTGGCTGGTTGTATCACTTCACCTGTCACACCGTCTATTTCTTGAATACGTTCGATTTGATTACCGAGAAAAAGTATTTTTAATGCGTAGTCTTGATTGGCTGGCCACACCTGGACCACTTCACCTCGCACCCGAAAACTCCCACGCTTGAGTTCTACATCATTGCGCTCATACTGCAATCCTACTAAACGCAACAACAAGGTCTCCCTGGAAATAATTTCCCCCTCCATGATCGTAAACTGAAACTTGGCGTACTCAACTGGAGATCCTAAGTTATAAATACACGATACCGACGCAATTACGATACAGTCCGGACGAGTTAATAAATTTGAAGTGGAGGCGAGTCGAAGTTTATCGATTTCATCATTAATAGTTGCTTCTTTTTCAATGTATGTATCAGTAGTGGGAATATACGCCTCAGGCTGATAATAATCGTAGTACGAAACAAAATAGCTGACAGCATTATTCGGAAAGAAATCCCGGAATTCTTGATAGAGCTGACCAGCCAAGGTTTTATTGTGAGAAATAATCAGCGTTGGCTTCTGCACTTGTTGAATAACATTCGCCATAGTAAACGTCTTGCCCGAGCCAGTCACACCTAACAATGTTTGATGCTGATTGCCTGCTTTGATCCATGCTGATAACTTCTCAATCGCTTGAGGTTGGTCACCAGTTGGTGTGTATGGAGATTCCAATTGAAATTGCATAAACAGTCTATTGTATCACGCTTTTTTACTCAAAATGATGAGCTCACTTTCACCGGTTTGAAATTACTTTGGTTCATGGAGATGAATAAGTTCATGTGCTAGAGTCATCTGCTCGGTATCATCAAGAATTGAGCCTCTATCTCGATCTCTACGCAATAAGTTTACTAATTTTCTCCATAGTCCTTCTTTGCCTGTTTTGACTGCAGCCAATTCATTTGCTCTGAAAGCTGTTCCCAATAGTATTGTATTCTGAGTTTGCTTTTCCTTGGTTTTTTGTACTTCGTACGACTTTGCTAA
>CAZULU010000014.1:0-3184 GCA_964621585.1 uncultured Pseudomonadales bacterium | reverse complement strand
AATGTTACTTCCCTATCTTCAATCCTACCTCTTTCAACTGCTCATCTGACACTTCACTTGGGGCATCCATGATCGCGGTACGACCAGTGGAGGTCATTGGAAATGCGACAGATTCTTTCATCGATGTTTCTCCTGACAACACCATGATCATTCGATCCAAGCCCAATGCGATACCACCGTGAGGAGGCGTACCCACTTTAAATGCTTCTAACATGTGACCCACACCAGCTTGAATTTCTTCGTCACTGTAGCCCATGATTTTGAAGGTTTGTGTCAGAAGTTCAGGAGTGTGTGCTCGGATACTTCCCCCACCGACTTCATATCCATTACAGACCAAGTCATATTGTGCGGTGATAATTTGGTCAATATTCTCACCCTTCATGTGCCACTCAGTATGCTCTGGAATTGGCTTACTAAAAGGGTTGTGCGTAAACGTCCAACCACTTTTGCCATCACGCACTTCGGCAGCATCACCTTTATCCACTTTTTTGAAAAATGGAAAATCAACTACCCAAGCAAAGGCGAGTGTTCCATCTTTCTTCTCTTCTTCGGAACGTAGGTCGAAACGATCCGCCCCATACTTCTCCATTGCTTCTTGATAGGAGACAACTGGAAACTGCTCGTGCTGTAACTTGCCACCAACTGCTTTCACGGCTTCTTTCACCACCTCTTCGATGGTCGACATCACATCATCACGTTCTACAAAACTCATCTCAACGTCTACTTGGGTCAGCTCAAATCCTCGGTCAGCACGTAAGTCTTCGTCTCGGAAACAGCGAGCAATTTGAAAGTAATTTTCAAAACCTGCCGTCATCAATAACTGCTTATATTGCTGAGGACTTTGTGGCAAGGCGTAGAATTTCCCTGGTTGAAAGCGTGACGGAACAATGAAATCTCGCGCACCTTCTTTGGTAGATTTGGTGAGCATCGGGGTTTCAATATTGACGAAATCACGTTTGTAGAATGCTTCTGAAATCGCCCGCGTAAAGGCAGAACGTAATCGCACATTCTTCTGCATGCGCTCTCGACGCAGGTCAAGGTAGCGATAGCGCAAGCGCACTTCTTCACTGACTTCGTAGCCATCACCTTCTACTTGCACCGGCAGCTCAGCGGCTTTGTTTAAAATGGTGTATTCTTGAACATCTATTTCAATTGTTCCGGTAGGAAGCTCTTTATTAACCATTCGCTCAGGGCGTTGTTTGACAACACCAACAAGTTCCACCACTGATTCTGTAGTAAGCTCGCCCATTTTTTGATAGCCCACACATTGCACTTTGCCTGTGCGGTCACGCAAATCAATAAAGGTCAATTTCCCATGGTCTCGTTTGGTATCGACCCAGCCTTGCAATCTGATTGTTTCACCAATGTGTTGTAGTGCATCAAGCACTAATGTTCGTTTCATAGGTTCCTTTGCTTGTCATCCTGTTTTAGTTTCAGGATCTACCTTGTATTTTTATATGCAAAAAGCCCTCTGCTATTTACCAAAATTTGATAAACAACAGAGGGCCATCTGTGGCGGTACCACCTCTATTTCGGAGATTTGTGATTAGAGATTTGTTATCGGCAAATCTTTACTAGTCTCTAGTATCTGATCTATAGTCTCCGGCTCGTTCCTGCTATAACGGGCTTACCCGTGCTGATTAAGATCTCAGCCTGCGCCTGTAAAAATTGTAGAGTGTCAGTCCACTTTTGTTGAAGAAAGCATCAACAACGCTTTAAAATTATCCATCTATTATACATGGGATACCTACTTCCTTACAACTAACAACTTCTTTCCTGCCATTGACATATGTAATAATTTTATTAAAATTTACGATGATGTTATACATGCACAATATTATTACCCCATTTTTTGTCCTTCGCAAAGGTCAGGGGTTGTTGTGGTCTAAATAACAGAGAATATTCATAAGACACTCACAACCCCTTTCGAAAGAAAGGGGTTTTTTGTTGAGAATTCACTGCAGGAACTCTCACATTCGAGTGTGATTAATTACAGAAAGGTTCATTCTTATGTCAAAAGAAGATGACAAGAACAAAGAGTTCCAAGAAGAAGTTGCTGCTGGCTGTATGCCTGGCGGTGAATATTTAGATGATTATGCCCTAAAAACTGGGGTCAACGCGTCAGGGCAAAAGGTCGAGACTAGTGGCCGAGTCTACGATGGTGGCACTACTTCCAAGCCAGTTCAACGCCCAAAAAACTAAGGATTATTCAAATTCATTAGAAAGGATCTTCATGTCCCATAATGAGTACATACAAAAACTTATGCAATGCCAGACTCCTTCAGGGGAAGGCTGGCTCTGTAAAAAAATTCTGGAAGTTATTGAAGAAGCTGAAGCTGCTGGAGAGAGTGAATTGTTGAAACTTGCATTAGATAATGTATCTAAGACTGAAGGCTATGGGCTTAAAACCGCATTTGATGTGGCTAAAAAAATGCTCAATCAACGTAATAAATACTGATTTTTATAAAAAGGAGCCACCTGGCTCCTTTTTTATATTGCTACCACATCTTTCACCACAACTTGCACACTCTGCCGGCCATTCCATTCATTCATGGACACTGTTCCCGCAATATCAACTTGCATACCGGGTTTAAATTGATTGGCCAATTTTCCCAAACCAAAACCAATACCATGTAAAGTTTCTGCCGTTCCGCCTTCTTTATTGAGATTACGTACTGATAGTTTTAAGTGACGACCTTCTTTGCCGACTGCATACACCTGAACAATCTCCATATTCTTAATTCCGAATACAGGCTCAGGATTACCGTTCCCAAATGGATCAAATGTCTGCAATTCATCATATAAATCTAAGGAGATCAGATCGGATGGCAATAAACACTCGACAGTCAATGAAGGCGTCAATAGATCTTGATGGATTTGAGTTTGTGCTAGTTTTTGTAATCGAGCCTTCACAGTTTCGACTTTTTCCGGTAACAAGCCAAACCCCGCTGCCATCGGATGACCTCCTACTTCAAGGAGATCATCTCGTACTTCTCGAATTAACTCTACAATATTGACACCTTCAACACTTCGCGCTGAAGCCTTTGCAAATTTTTCCCCCACACTAATGGCAATCGCAGGTTTGTAAAATTCTTCAACTAACTTCCCAGCAATTAACCCAATCACGCCATCATGAAACTCTTCTGATGCTACGACGATTAAGTGTTCATTTTTCCAAGACGCT
>CAZULU010000013.1:9066-14301 GCA_964621585.1 uncultured Pseudomonadales bacterium | reverse complement strand
TAAGGGTAGTGTGCAGCATTAAAATCAGTCCTACAAAAAGTACTCAGCTCGTCCAACCATCGACCCATTTCCTTATCTGTGAAACTTTAACATTCCATGCTGTAGCATGGTTTTTTCTAATGAAATAAAACTGCATGAGTTAAGTGCTACAATGCAAGTGTAGCTTACTCATAGTATATGAATGGATATTCCTATGAATTGGATTATTGCCAGCTTGTTTATGTTTCTGAGTTCCGTAGCGTTGTATCTGTGTGTACGAAAAAGCAATGCACTCCAGACGCCTCAACAACTCAATAATTTGGCTATGTTCCTTATCCCAGTACTTGTGTATATGGCGCTCACGGTGGGAACACCTACAAACTTTGCACTGAAACCTCTAGACTATGTGCTGATTGTTATTCAAGGGATTTTCTTTAGCTATCTAGGCAACAAATTCTCGTTAAAAGGAATCGAGTACGCCCCCAACCCAGGATACAGTTTGATTATTTCAAAAAGTTACGTGGTATTTACCTCAATTGCCTCGATTTTTGTTTTTTCAGCACCGCTCACCATCAAGTCGGTTATTGCTATTTTGTTCATCGTATTGTTCTCAGCTGTACTTACTATTGATAAAAATAAAGATAAAGCGAGTTCCAATTCGTTATGGTTGCCGTATACGATGGGTGCATTTTTCTGCTGGAGTTTGCTAGCGTTAAGTTCGAAATATTTGTTGAACGTGGGGGTTCCAATCCTGACCCGATTAATACTCTCCATGATAGTGACAACTGTGCTAATTTTTGCAGAAATTCTCTACAAAAAAGTATCATGGAAAAAAATCACGAGAGATCAGTTAGTTATCCTGTTCTTGATCGGAATATTTGGTGCAAGTTTTAATTACTTTATGCAAGTGGGATTTAATTTGGCTCCTAATGTAGGGTTTGTCAATGCTGCAAATGCCGCTTCCATTTCTCTCTTAACACTGATGTCGGCCTTCATTTTTAAAGACGAATTAACCACAAAAAAGATGATTGGAGTATTGGGGGTGACTGCGGGATTGTTGCTTCTGTTCTTATAGCAATCTCACCAGATTTTTATTTGCCCCACTCTATGTACGTACAACCAATTGGTTGTCGAAACTCTGAGTCCCATCCAGCGGTTGAGCATTTTTTAACGCGTTTGCCCTTAATTGTCACCTCTACAAGTGGAGCATCACATCGAGGACAGTTCTCAGTTAGTTCTTTTCGTTTCTCACCTATCCATTCCACATAGTCACAGCCCGTTGCAACTAGGTTTTCATTATCCCACCCAGCAGTGGAACACTTTTTTAATTTTTTTCTAGATTTGGTGACAACTCTGATTAGTGGATTGCCACATTTTGGACAGAGTTCTTTGAGAAGCTTTTTCTTCTCGTCATGCCACAGTACATACAAACAGCCTTCAGTTTGTCTGGTGATGGGATTCCATCTACTTTGGGAACACCGTTGTAATTTTTTTCCGGTTTTGGTTGTTTCTACCTCTAACAACGGTGCGTTACAAAATAGACAAGATTGAGAATTTTGCATAGTGTTTCAATTATTATGCACATGGTATAGTTGACCGGTTATGGTAACCATTCCTTCAACTTTTCGTGATGCCAACTTCAATGAGATTCCCTATGATGGATCGCCAGTGCAGTGGCGGGTATCGATTTATGGTCTTTGCATTATAGAGAACTCACTCTTGATAATCAAAAACCGCAAAGAAAAATTTTATGATGTGCCTGGTGGTGGAATTGAGATGGATGAATCTTTAGAAACAGCCTTACAACGAGAAGGACTAGAAGAAGCTGGATACGAAATCACACCACTCCAGCCTATTACGGTGTTGAGTGATTGGTTTTACCATGTAGAACAAAAACAATTTTATAAAAGTCTACAGATGTTTTGGTTAGCACAAGCCAAAAAAGTGCTAGATAAACCCACCGAAGAAGAAATAGATGAAGTATTACTTGTTCCACTTTCAAAACTGTCTAAATATGAGTTATACCCGCAAGTACAAGCTGCGATAACAACTGCAAAAGAGACGAAAATAATATAACTACTTCTCACTTGCGTGGATGACTGAAGCGAGTTCCTTCCAGACGGTTTCACTTTCTTGCTCATTAATGATTCCTTGGGAAATACATTCTGCAATACTTCTTTGCTCATTTTTCCATGCCACCACGGTCAGGTGTGGAGCTTTGGCATGTGTGCCTTGCGGAGCTTGGAGAAAGTAGGCTTCACGTTGATAGAGAAACATATGAGTTTTTTTGCCATTGCTAAATCCTATATATGCGTTGAGAAAAATACGTCGATCCTCTACTCCCTTCATCAGTCGCAGCCAGTCCTCAGATTGTAAATAGTGATTACACTGTTTCATGTTTGTCCCGGGAAAACCGTGGAGTGCAGGGATAGACCAACTGTCATCCCCTACTATTACAGGAGATTGCAGTACCATATAGGCTTGGTGTAGTTTATGTCGAGTTATTTCTTCACCATCATCAATCTGCAGCTCTTCTAGTTCTAGTGGTGTTTGCTCAAGCTTGACACCCAGTGAACCTAAGTGATGCTCTGCTTTATGAAATTTGTCGATATTGGTGGTGGCGTAGTGAATAGTCATCATTTTTTGGAAGCAGGGCTCTTCAGTACGTTGATGAGAATACTCCCGACCAAGAAGATGCCCGTCAATGTCATCGAGATTACGGTACTCGCAAAGAAAAAATGTACGGTGTTGGGATATGCCAGCGCGATGGCATACCATAATAACATTCCAGGGATGAGTCCAGCTACAGAAACGACTAAATACTTGAAGAATGGTAAGTTTGTGAGTCCAGCCGAGTAGGAGATGAGATCATGTATTCCACCCTGAAAAACTCGTAGAAAGAAGAGGGTGACTAGACCATATTCAGAGCTGAGTTTATCAATTTTCTTGGCTGCTCGTTTGCCAATCATTTTGATAATCAGTTCACGACCAAAAATGCGAGCAATCCAGAAGTTCGTAAAGAAGTTCAAAAAAGCAGCAATACTTATATACCAGACAACGTGTTTTCCAAACAGATCATAGCCAATATAGACAATCGGAGGAGCCAGCGTTGGCAAGAGTATGTAAATCAGTAAAGACAAGACAATGTACAAGAGTGGTCCCCACTGTCCCAATGAAGTGATAAGGTTTTGCACATATTCATCTGGAAAATATATGCGACCTAGCACATATACAACGACTACTCCAACAATTAAACCTCCGGCTAATAGCTCATGAAGAGTAATATGAAAAGTTGGAAGTTTGGCTTTCTTGGCCATACCACTATCTTACTGGGCAAGTGGATTGAATGAAAGGAGTACAACAAAGATACATGGCAGTTGCTGACCGACAAGAATAGCTGTAGTCAGTATTGTCTTGTTGAAGAAATGAGGTTGATGAAGTGAATGAGGATGGGAAGAATCCTACACCCTATCATTATCGCCTCAGCAACTGCTGGTTAAAGTGCTACTTATGTTTACTTTTATTAATTACACTTACTGTACGAGGCAAAAGTCAAATTTGATGCATGATTGGGTAAGAGCTTCGTAAGCAAAACTTGCATTGAAATTCGCCTCTGGCAGGAGTATCCTACTGATATCTTTGAGGAGGTTATCATGTCTGATCAGCGCAAAGTTCTCACAATTGTTATGGATGGATGGGGATTATATAAGCGATACGAAGGTAACGCCATTGCGTTAGCCAAAACACCCACTTTTGATAAATTATTTGAAACAGCTCCACGAGCTATTTTTGAAGCTTCAGGTGAATCAGTTGGTTTGCCTGATGGTCAAATGGGCACCTCAGAAGTCAATCACTTCACCATTGGTGCCGGGCGAACAATCTTTCAAGACTTAGTGCGAATTAATCGGTCGATTCGAGATGGAAACTTTTACAAAAATGAACAGTTTTTGAAAGCGTTTGCTCATGTTAAGAAAAATGGCTCCGTGTTGCATATCATGGGACTTGTCAGTGATGGTGGCGTGCATTCACACCAGGAACATATCTATGCGTTGTTGAAAGCCGCAAAGCAACAGGAAATTCAAAAAGTATTACTTCATGTATTTACTGATGGTAGAGATGTATTACCACGGAGTGCTGTACATTATGTGCAACAACTTCAGCGCTTTATCCAAGAATTGGGAGTTGGTGAGATTGCTTCGGTAGCTGGAAGGTATTTTGCGATGGACAGAGATCATAACTGGGACAGAACTGATAAGTCTTTTACTGTTCTTACGCAAAATCAATTGGAAAAAAAGCAAAGTGCAGAGGAAGGTATCCAAGCTTCGTATGAAGCTGGCGTTTTTGATGAATTTATCGAACCATTTGCAGTAGCAACATCATTTGGACCAGCAGTGGTGACACAAAATGATGCCGTCATCTTTGCGAACTTCCGTAATGATCGACCGCGCCAACTGACAGAACGTTTCTTGGCGCAAGGTCCTAAAAATGTGTGTTTTGTAACGATGACTACCTTCAATCCTGATTATGATGTGCATGTAGCATTTCCTCCAGAAGAACAACCAATCTGTATGGGAGAGATAATTTCACAAGCTGGCTTAAAGCAATTACGTATTACCGAAACCGAAAAATTTGCCCACATGACTTTTTTCCTGAATTGCAAACGTGAAGCCGCGTTTGAAGGTGAAGATCGATTCATGTTTGACTCGTATTCAGATATCAAAACTCATGATGAAAGACCAGCAATGCGCACTCCTGACATTGCGCAACACATTATCAAAGACATTGAGATGGGCGTTCACAATGCAATTTTTACCAATCTTTGTAATGCCGACATGATCGGTCACACTGGTAATATTGAAGCTGCCATAAAAGGAGCTGAGGCGGTAGATGCAGCGTTACGCCAAATCCTCCCGGTGGCGACCAAACATGGCTATGACGTGATCGTGACTGCTGATCATGGCAATTCTGATGAAATGATTGATGTTGAAACAGGAAATATCCTCACCTCCCACAGTTTGAATCCGGTACCTTTTTTGATAGTTTCACCGCATGTTAAAAAATTGCGATACGGAGTTGGGACACTGACCGATGTGGCTCCTACAGTACTCACCCTCTTGGGACTGGATGTTCCTAGTGAGATGACTGGACGAAGTTTGGTGATATAAGAGAAGCAGATCAATAAGAAGGTTCGAATTTTCTTACCTGGTTTTCATACTCATCTGCTATTGTACAAGCATGAAAATTCAAAAAGTTGCG
>CAZULU010000013.1:1823-8966 GCA_964621585.1 uncultured Pseudomonadales bacterium | reverse complement strand
ACTGTTCCGAAAGATCACACAGTTGTGTTGGATGATGAAACCGTCGTGTTTCGTGATGTAGAATTTGAGATACGTCCACAGTCACTTCAACTATTGGTGCCACTCGATTATAAGGAGCAAACTCAATGATTGTACAAATAATTAGTTTCGTGAAATCTCGAACCATAGAGCTCCAGCGATCTATTGATCATACAGTGAGCTATCTGCGAGGGGTGCCATTGGGTAGGTTTAGTAAAATAACCCCAACGCTTTTCTTAGGAGGCCAACCCAATGATAAAGGGATTCCTCAGCTAAAAAAATGGGAAGTGACAGCTATTGTCAGTATGCGTATGAAAGTGCCTAAGAAAGCCTACCAAGATGCAGGGTTTACGCTACTTCATTTGCCCACTGTGGATCAGATGCCTCCAACAATTGCAGACTTACAAAAAGGGGTGAAATTTATTGAGGAAGTTACTAATCAGGGCGGAAAAGTCTACATTCATTGTCGATTTGGAGAAGGTCGAGGTCCCAGTATGGCAATCGCGTATTTGATGAGTCAAGGACTGACGTTAGAAGATGCCATAACACAGGTGAAAAAAGTTCGGACATTTATCAATCCCTCTTTGAAGCAAATGCTGCAGTTAAAAGAATTTGAAAAATTGGTGCAGGCTGACAAAAAAGACGTGCTGATATAGCACGTCTTCACTGATATACAGGTATAAATTAGAGATCTTCTTCTGGACCTGAATTGAGTCGAATCAGATCTTCCTCTGTAAGTTCCATATCTCCCACTTCATCTGCCGGATCATTAGAACGTTTTTCAGTAAATGGTACATCTTCGGAATATTGAATCTCGGCTTCAGGGGTTTGATTCGGTTCGGTGATGTCATTCTCAGTTGGGCGTTTGGAGCATGCTGAGAAGGTAATCACTGCAAATAAGAAGAAAAAAAATACATTTAACATCATAGAAGACCTCAATTTTGAGTAATTAAATAATATTGATAAGAACAGGGATTTTTAGAGAAACCATCATACAAGAAAACACTAAGACTTGTCTATTAACAAAACTCTAGTAAAGTACACACCAAATCCCTGTTAAGCAGAAAATTTAGAAGGTCATGGAAAAAGTTTAGCGTCGGATCGCTGCTTGGAGATCTCGTTTGCGCAACCGCAGGTTGAGCGGTGTAACTTCTAATAACTCATCTGGTCCAATAAAGTTGAGGAACTGCTCAAGTGAAAATTTGACAGGTGGAGCTAAACGAACTAATACGTCAGCATTACTACGGACGTTAGTGGCTTTTTTACCCTTTACAGCGTTCATGATAATGTCATCTTTTTTGGCATTGATTCCGACTACCATACCTGCATACACTTCTTCACCAGCTGCAACCATTGTTTGACCACGTTCTTGGATGTTACTCAAACTATACGATAATGCTTGACCTGCTTCCGAAGCGACAATCACACCATTTCGCATCCAAGGAACATCAGGACCTTTTTTCTCATAGCCTTGTGGAATAGAGTGCATAATCCCCGAACCTGAGGTGGCAGTCAGCAACTCATTTCTAAAACCAATTAAACTGCGAGTGGTAATATTGAACTCAAATTTAACGCCTGTCTTCAAAGTGGACATGTTCAATAGTTCTGCACTTCGTTGACCCATGGCTTGGGTAACAAAACCAATGTGTTGTTCTGGGACTTCAATCGTGACTCTTTCCCAAGGCTCATGAATTTCTCCATTAACTTCTTTAAATACCACTTCTGGGCGAGAAACAGAGAATTCGTAGCCTTCACGACGCATGGTTTCGATCAAGATGGATAAATGAAGTTCTCCTCGACCAGCTACGATAAAGACATCTGCGGTTGGTCCTGGCTTGATACGAAGACCGACATTTGTTTCTAATTCTTTTTGCAGACGAGCTCCAATTTGGCGAGAAGTGGTGAATTTTCCATCTTTCCCTACTAATGGTGAGTTAGAAACAGCAAACTGAATCTGAACTGTTGGTTCAGCGATCGCTAAGTCAGGCAGTCCTTCAGGATGTTCTAGGTCAGTCAGGGTATCTCCTATTTTTGTTTCAGGGAATCCTGTAATAGCAATAATATCGCCGACACTAGCCTCTTCAATTTCTTGTTTTTGTAAGCCAAAGTAGGTAAAGAGATTTTCTACACGCCCTTGTTCAATTTTTTTATCTTCTCGAATAACTAACAACGGATCATTTTTTCGGACGGTACCTCGATTGATGCGACCAATCACGTAACGACCTTTATAGTTGTCATAGTCAAGACTGGTGATTTGCATTTGAAAACCACCGACAAGTTCACCTTTTGGAGCTGGAATGACTTCAGTAATGGTTTCAAAAAGTGGTGTGAGATCAGTACTATCAGTGATTCGAAGAGAATGATCGGGATTTGCGTCAACATGTTTGCCTGCTACTCCTTCTCGTCCAATTCCGTACAAAATAGGAAAGTCGAGCTGATCATCATTAACCGCCAAGTCTAAGAATAAGTTATTGATTTCTTCAATCACTTCGCCAGCGCGCTGATCTTTGCGATCAACTTTGTTGACTAAGACGATCGGTCGAATACCACTAGTGAGCGCTAAATTAAGCACGTATCGAGTTTGAGAAAGGACTCCTTCAGCGGCATCAACTAACAAAATACAGCCATCAGCCATGTTCAGAATACGTTCGACTTCTCCTGAAAAGTCAGCGTGGCCAGGTGTATCAAGAATGTTGATTTTATAGCCGTTCCAATGCACCACGGTATTTTTAGCGAGGATAGTCACTCCGCGTTCTCTCTCGAGGTCATTCATGTCCAAAATGGTTGTTTGCTGCATTTCAGACTGGTGAGCGGCAAAGACCTTGGCTTGTTTTAACAACCCATCAACCAGGGTAGTTTTTCCGTGGTCAACGTGAGCAATAATGGCGATGTTTCGAATTTTATCTTGTGTTTGAGTCATAGTAATTACACTCTTAGGAATTTATGATACCTTCCCGAAGTAACCAAACCAATGGGCAGGAACAGCAACGGAAAGTGTTATTTTACTCTAGAATTGCAAAAAAACCAAGCTTTTGAGCGTGTATCTTGATAATTCATGCATATATTTGTGTCATGGCAATAGTGTGATTATCATCACCTCGAGTTTCTAGTTGACTGCTACCCCAAAAACCTATTCAATGAAAGTATGCAAGTTTTATCCCCCCAATCCACTCCTCCATCACCATCAACCAGTACACCACCTGCGAATCCTTCTCAAAATAACGCTCATGGATGTTGTAGTGGTCAAGAAAACTGTGACAACTGCCTAAAAGGAGGCATGCCTATGAAAAAAGAAGTACTGTCTGTAATCGTGGTTCTGCTGATTGGTTTTTCCACTATGTTATTTGTGTTATTTGTCAATGAAAAACGACAAGTTTCTCGATTAGTCTCATCTTCTAGCGAAACCAATAGTCCAACTACCCAGGAACAGCAGGCTATCTCAGCAGAACTCCCTGCATTGAAAGTTATAACAGAGTATATTGATTTACCGCAACCACGTACCAGAGGGACTGTCTCTGTTGAACAAGCCCTAGCAACTCGCCGAAGTCGAAGAGTGTTCTCAGACCAACCAGTCACGATGGCACAATTGGGTCAAGTATTGTGGTCTGCACAAGGAGTTACTGATGAAAACGGTCATCGAACAGCTCCTTCGGGAAGGAGCTTGTATCCATTTACTGTGTATGCGATTGTTCGCAATGTAGATGGATTGCAACCAGGCATGTATCAGTATTTACCAGAAAAACACCAATTAGGTAATCTTGGAATTGCGAATGCCGGTGATTTCTTGTCGAATGCAGGTGTTCAAGAAAACTCTCAACAAGCGCCAGTCGTGCTTGTTTTATCTGCAGCCTATGGCAAAATGGTTGAAAAATATCCCACTAACCCTATTGAAGTAACCATGTTAGAAGGTGGGCATATTGGCCAAAACATTTATCTACAAGTGGAGGCCTTAAACATGTCAACCGTTGTTACAGCTGGGTTTAATCCCGCTACTGTTGGTGAGGCAATTAAACTGGATCCCCATGAAACAATTGTCTACTTAGTCCCATTTGGTCATACTGGTGAAGAACCCGCAACTGAAGAATAACTGAACACTAACGCTTAGAGTTAGGAGACTGATTATGATTAAAAGTATCTTTATCTCAGCCTTAATGCTGGTAACTTTAGTAACAGCTGCCCCTGTGTATGCACAATCTACTGTTTTTACAGCCGATGAGTTAGCAAAAAACGACGGAAAAGATGGTCGACCTGCCTACTTTGCGTATGAAGGAAAAGTATACGATGTCACAAATAGTCCTACTTGGAAACTCGGTAATCATTTTGGGATTCAGGCTGGACAGGATTTGACAGGGAAAATGGATGGGGCGCCCCATGGGATCGAAGTTTTTGTCGGCTTACAGGTTGTAGGCACATATGGAGAAGGTGCGAGTACTTCAGTCAATGAAAGTGCCTCTGAAACTCAGCCAGAAACAGTTATGAAAGATATGGCTTCTGCTACGCAGCAAAACACTTGGTACGATGGGAGATTGCAATTGTTTGGTATTTCTATGTTGGGTTGGAGTGGAATTTTATTGGGTGTTTTCTTTTTTCTTACCTTTGCCACTTGTTTTGCTATGCCGTGGGCCAAAGTCCCTTTACCATGGAAAGGAACTCGACCAGGTCCTGACCCACTTGATGTAGCGCCTGCGCATATGGGGTGGAGTTATCTGCACAAATATTTCGTGTGGTGGACTGTTATTTTAGGAGTGATTCACGGAGTGTTAGGGTTTATGCAACTGCTGGGTGTGTATTTGTAAAAGTTTCGTATTTTGAAATTCACCGATATAGTTTCCCTGTATACTCCTCTAACATTCTTTGAGTGCTATACCCTTCTCGAATGATTTTTGAACTAGTTAGCATTCGCTCAATCCATTGATGAGGTAATCCATTTCCGTCCAGTTGTGCATACAGTGGAATGATGTCATGTTCAATCGTTTGATACAGCGATTCTGAAATTTTTTCATTGTCCAAAATCCAACCGATATCTTTCCAACCGACTTCTCTCACCCAACCATCATTGGTGGTACATTGTAACACTCCATTTAAAGCAGCTTTCATGCCACTGGTTCCACAAGCTTCATATCCTTCCATCGGGGTATTAAGCCAAACATCACTTCCCTGTGTGAGTACTGTTGCGACGTCCAAATTATAGTTTTGCAAGAAAGAAATGTAGGGTGAAAACTGTTTCAATTGTGCAATCGATACCACGTCAGCAATATAGCTTTTCCCTTGTTCATCATGTGGATGCACTTTGCCAGCAAACAGAATATGCACTGGAACAGGTGAGTTCTCTAAAATATTGGCTAACCACTCCAATTGCCAGAATAAAGCTTTTGGACGTTTGTAATCAACAAACCGTCTAGCCCAGGTAAGAATAAGGGTATCTGGCGCAATATTTTTACCAGTTTCTTTTTCCACATAGTTAATGAGATGCTGTTTATTCACTTGATGCGCTGACCACCAACTTTCTAAGGATGGTTGACTTGGTGATTGTAACGGCCACACTAGTGCCTTTTCTGGAGAAATCCACCGTCGTAAGTAAACTCCATTGGTTATTGGTAGCAAAGGATATTGTGGCCAAATCTCTTTTGCTTTTTCTGCGTGGTAGTGACTGACAGCATTACTTTTTCCGGCTCCACGTAGTGCACAAACAGTCATCGAGAATAGTGAGCTTTCTGGAATGCGCCCTAAATCTAACAGAGCATGAATAGACAGATTTGATTCACGAGCATACGTATCAAAATAGGCGCGGATCATGTCAACGGAAAAAGAATCGTTTCCTGCCGGGATAAGGGTGTGATTTGTAAAAACTAAGTACGCTTTGGCTGCTTGATGAGCCTCTTCAAAAGTTAAGTGGTGACTCTTCATTAGCTGGGCGATACACTCAAAAATCAAAAAGGCTGCATGTCCTTCATTCATGTGATACTTGCTTGGTGAAATTTCTAAGGCTTGGAGTACTTTCATTCCGCCAATTCCTAGTACCATCTCTTGCAGTAACCGATGCTCTTTGTCTCCACTATAGAGTTGGTCAGTAATACTGCGATCACTGGGAGTATTTTCTGTGAGGTTGGTGTCTAATAACACCAATGGTGTTTTATCAATTGTTTTTAGCCAGGCTTGGGCTAAGACTTTTCTATCTTGAATGGGGATTTCTACAATAAGCGGTGTCCCCTCCTCATCTTGAATAGGAGTAAGATCAAGCTGTTGAGCACTTAAAGCGACGTTATCTTCTATTTGATGACCTTCTTGATTGAGTTTTTGTGAATAGGCTGTTGCATATCGTAGACCTAGAAACAAAAATTGTTGGTCTACATGCTTGGATTCCAGTACGGTATCTCCAGCCAAGACCCCTAGTCCTCCAGAATAAATAGGGAAACTGCTGTCGATCGCATATTCCATACAGAAATAGGCAACATCAACGTTGGTGGGCAGTGCATACTTTCGTAACATCAATGATATGTATTGTGGCGATTTTTGAACAAGATGGGAAGGTACAATTTCAGGGATTAGAGATTTGTGACTAGGGATCGAGATCCAAAAAGCCCCGCCAAAGGCGGGGCTTTTGTTATTCTCGAAAGAAAGATTAACGACCTCGGTTGAAGCCGCCTCGGCGGTCACCTCGATCACCACCTCGGTTGAAACCACCACCACCAGGTCGGCGATTTCCACCAAATCCACGATCTTCTCGAGGACGAGGAGGTTGAGCAGTAGAAACTTTGAGCGCTCTACCTTGGTACTCTTGTTCGTTCAATCCTTCTTTGGCAGCTTCAGCTTCTTCAACAGTAGCAAAAGTGACAAATCCGAATCCTTTGGAACGACCAGAGAACTTGTCGGTTAATACGATACAATCGGTGATTTCACCGAATTGTGAGAATACTTCACGCAAGTCTTCTGTGGTGACTGCGTAACTTAAATTTCCGACGAACAACTTAGCGTTGTTTACATCAGATGACATTGGGGTATCCGTCATGGAACCTCCCTATATTGCCTCACACGTTCACACCTGAAGCACATCTTAAGGAAGGCTACGCAAACGGAAGTAGAGCGCAAAATGTTAATATTACTTGTACATTATACCATGTCTAG
>CAZULU010000013.1:0-1723 GCA_964621585.1 uncultured Pseudomonadales bacterium | reverse complement strand
TCTGGCTTTCGACGAATTGCAAAGTATGCTGCCAGCGCAGTCGCCAGTGGAACGGCTAGGACGAGTCCAATAGACCCTGCCAGTGTGCGAATTACTTCTTCCACGATTACTTCACTGTTGAGCGTCACCCATTTAGGGATTTGATCATTGAGCGTAAAGAGTAAAAAGAGCGGTAAATTGGCACCAGCATATGCCAATACTAAAGTGTTTACCAAAGAGGCGACGTGATCTTGTCCTACACTTAATCCTCGCATATAGAGCTCTTTAAATGAAATTTTCTTTTTAACAGCTCTGAGTTGAAACACCACCGCAACTTGTGACACGGTAATATCGTCAAGTACTCCCAAGGCTCCCAGCATAATTCCTCCTAAGAGTAACCCTTGTAAGTTAATATTGGAGGTGTTTCCAAATTGCAGAAAATAGGCCTCTTCACTGCCCAACCCTACCAATTGAGCAGTTTGCACAGCAATGTACGAAATTACTGATACAAGTAGCAGAGATAACATCATTGATCCAAGTGCCAGATGAGATTTCAGCCGAAAGCCGTGAGACAGGTAGACGGTGATCGCCCCAATAACACATGAACCAATCAGACTCACGAAGATGGGATTTCCGCCTGCCAAAATTTGCGGCAAGATGAAATTCATCAGGATACCGAGACTAATCAACATGCCAAAAATTGAATACAACCCTTCCAATTTACCCACAATGATGACCACCACACAAAAAAGCACAAACAGCGTTAAGACTGTTGGCAAGCGCAATACGTCAGCGACTATTGTTTGTTGCTCTCCGCTCGATAAAGTCTGCTCCGCCAAAATCAGTTTTTTCCCGACAGGAATGAGTTGATTTTTATTGAGTGGCTGAAACTCTGTCCCAACTGGGAGAGTAAATTCTTGATTGGTGTCGTTGCGTTGAACGCGAATTTCTTGAGTATAAAACTCCCTATCTTGTTGTTGAATTTTTGTTTCTTGCTCTATTCCTGTGACGGTCCCAGTAAAGTAGGTGGCGTTGGTCGTTTGCTCATTGCTTTGTGCAAACTTGGTAAAAGGAAAGACGATTGCAAGCAACAAGAAACAGAAGAGGGTGAGCAAAACAGGCTTTTTCATGACCTTATTATACCGTGTTGAGACAGATTGAAATACGCAACTGAGTTGCGTGTTATGGTTTTCTCTGTTAGAATTGCGCAACTCAGTTGCAAAATAATTAAGGATTACTATGTCAAACTCTTCAAATAAAGAAACCCTAAATGTGATTTATAAGGGTTCAGGGTTCTATATCACAGATTCTCGAAATACCTCTCACATAGATATTCAATCTGGTACTTCAGAATTAGCACATGTTGCATCGTGTTCATGTGCTGCCTGTGCGTCTGCATCAAGCCATGAGCATCCAGTTAGTCATTCAGATCATGATCACAAGCACGATAACGGACACGATCAAAGCGTTGAAGTCGCAACAATTCAACAAGGTGACCATCCCAAAGAGGAACACGCGACTGAGATTCCAGTAGTTGCCGAGTTACCTACAGAACGAAAGTATCTACCGCTGAATCAAATCGGAGCTGAAGCCTTGAGTATTGGTCAGTTTTTGCCAATTGTTGAATTAGTGCACGTACAGCATGGTAGTACGACTGTGCTGCAAGGGCGTGTGGGAATACTTTATAAAACTGTGACAGGAAAACGAGCAGCTCGAACGATGCGTCATACTATTCCCTTAGAAG
>CAZULU010000012.1:5282-14556 GCA_964621585.1 uncultured Pseudomonadales bacterium | reverse complement strand
CACTCAAAAAAAGTAACTATACGATACACCTTGCATACCTGTATATGGAACTTACTCTGACAACACATATAGCTCTCTATTTTTTATGCTTTCTGCTGGTTTGGCTGGGGGCGGGATTGGTAGTCAGTGGGGTAACAAAACTGGCTACTTCTTGGAAAATACCTCGTTTCATCCTTTCGTTCTTTGTACTTGGTTTTTTTACTTCTTTACCAGAAGTCACCATAGGAACAATATCAGTGATGAACGGGGATCCTTCCATCATCGCAGGAAACTTGTTGGGTGGCGTGATTGTTATGTTTCTGTGTGTTATTCCTCTTCTTGGATTATTAGGAAATGGTGTTCGTATTCCCGCTCAATTAGATAAACAGCAGCTGATGTTGACATTAATGGTCGTTGTTGCACCGGCTTTCCTGACAGCCGATCAACGAATTGGAAAATGGGAAGCAATATTTCTCATACTTTTGTACTTCACACTGTTTCTCTTTTTTTCTTTTAAACAACCCTTATTAGAAAAGATTAAACAGGGACTTACCAAGAAAAAGAAAAAAGGGGCCATCCTGTTTGCCCAAATGGCTCTAGGAATTGGAATACTGGTTGTTGCGAGTAACCAAATTGTTGACAGTACACTTTATTTTGCAGAGATACTTAGAATTTCTCCATTCTTTGTGAGCTTGATTGTAGTTTCGCTCGGGACAAACATTCCTGAAATCTCAATTGTGTTTAAATCGGTGATTAGTAAGAAAAAAGACGTTGCTCTAGCAGATTACCTCGGTTCTGCTAGTACGAATACTTTGCTTCTTGGTGTGTTTACCTTGATGTACGGCAAAACAATTCAGCTACCCAATCATTTTTTCCAAAGATTTGCCTTTTTAGCAATTGGTCTTGTGCTGTTCTTTTTCTTTGCCAGATCTAAAAACACTCTTTCCCGAAAAGAAAGTTCCTTGCTTTTTCTGTTATACATAGCTTTCGTTGTCTTCGAGCTACTGTTTATATCTCAGCTCTAAAATGACATAACTACCCACAATAGAGAATAAAAGAGAACGCAAAATTGCGGAAGAATATTTTGCTACAGAGGAACTTGGCGGAGGGGGAGAGATTCGAACTCTCGATCCTTTCGGATGCCTGTTTTCAAGACAGGTGCACTAGACCACTATGCGACCCCTCCTCTATGTTTCGAGCTTGCATTGTACTGGAAAAGTACTCAAAAACCAAGAGGTTTCAGCGCTTTTTTAGAATGAAAAGCTCACCTTCTTGAAAGTATTGTTCGTATTTGCCAGATTCAGTTGCTTGGTTAACAATCATTTTCCAGTCCTCTTCATTGGAAGGAAAGAAGTTATTGGGATTTTGCCCCTCCCGTAAGTCATATACTATATAATCAGGGTCTACACTCATTAACTCTTTGTACGAACGCGCTAGTATATAGGTCGGTCGTTGAGATAATGGTAAACCTAAATGATTTTGGGTCATCACCTTTCCATCCCATGGGGTGGCTTCCACTAGCTTCCATAAAAATGCATTGTTCTGGGTATTTTGATAGAAACTTTTATTGGTAACGAGTAAAACGGGGGCACGTTGCGACAACATATAATTACCATAAAAAGTTCCTAGCAATGTTATGGCTGCAAACAAAGGGATAGCATATTTCCCCCACTGTTTTTTTTCTATCCACCGCACGGTCCACATTGAAGAAAGTAAAAGCATTGGAGCGAGTGCCACGCCATAGTGGTACGTTAACAGGTATTGCACATTTCCCGGAATGGCGAAAACATAGCGCACAATAAAGTCTTGCAGAACCAGTGGCACGGCTGCAATATTTAATAGCGGCAAGAAGCCAAAACTAGCCATCGAAACTACAAATGTCTCGATTTTTTCATTTGGATCAGTCAATCGAACAACCATATCACGTGGTGTCGTGGGTAATTGAATATTGCCGTATAAAAACTGCCCACCAGAAAAAGCAGGAATGATCACTCGGGTGACAACCATGTACCATCCTAGTGAAACCACCAATGTAGCTATTGCCATTTTTCGATATTCTTTTCCTAAAAACCAAGTAAAAATAGCCAGCCCAATCCCAATCACTGCCATCGACTCTTTTGTTAACAAAAGTAATGCCAAACCTATCGCGTACAATCGCCATCGTTTGTGTAATAACGCCCATATAGAAAAAAAGAAAAACGGTGCCAGTAAATTGATTTCATGAAAACCAAAAATAAACGCGTTTTGAGTACCGATATATAAAAAGTAGGCAAATAACAATGGGTACATCATCCACTTCGTCTTCAACACGTTTCGCCCAATCAAAAATGCAAAAAACCCACCTATAGAATATGCAATTGCCATCGAAATAAACACCGTTTCATGCCATGGAAACAAACGAAATAACAGCGCAACCAGCGAAATAGTGGGATGAAAATGATCGCCAAAAATATTAATCTGACCTAAGTACGGATGATTAACTATCGGTGTCTCAAACTGGGCAAGTTTCCACAGTGAAGAATGAAAATAGACGTTATCAACAAAAAAGTATTCAAACTGCCAATACTTATGTAACATCAACAAACTATACGCAATGGCAAAAATCGCACAGATCGCCACACCGATACTCAAATGTACCTTGGGTAACTGCCACCAATGGCGCAATGTCTGAAGTACGGAAGTGCTTTTGGGACTTTTCATGTACCCCGATTATATAGATGACAGGTTTTTTATACTAGAGTGTAGCAAAGTCTCGAACGATTTCTGAGTATGCCAGAATTGTTTTTTCTAACGACTTGAGACTCACCCACTCATCTGCAGTGTGATCTCCACCACCGATTGGCCCCATGCTGATAACCGGAATATTCAGTGTATTTGCAAACCTGTTTTCATCAGCTACAGATTGAGCATAACCTGGAATAACAGAATATCTTGGAAATATCTTTGTTTCTAGCAATCGAATGAATTCGTCTTGACGATCAACTTGATATGACTCCATATACGGTGTTTCACGTTCTTGAACCTGCACATCAATGTGAATATTGTGAGCTTGGCATTGGTGATGAATAAAATTCATCACATCATCACTAGAAACACCCGGCACAGTCAACACATTCACATATATCGTTGCTCTTTCTGGAATGCTAAATGCATCTGTTGTGCTATGAATATAAAATGGCACAAGTTCAGCCGGTCCTAATTGTGGATGAATAGAAAATTCTGCAGACTGAAGAATTTGAATAACTTGAGCAGCTTGTTGAATTGCATTGACAGCTAAATATGACTGTGCTGCATGGGCGGTTTTGCCTTCAATATGAAGCTCTAAGACAATGCGGCCTTTTCGTCCATAATTCACTGCAAAATCTTGGTGTTCATTGATGATTTGGCCACTTTCAGCTGAAATCATACATCTTACATCACCGAAAAAAGTATGTTGACTGAGCGTGTGAGAACCTAATGAAATATTTTCTTCATCCACCCCAAACGCTACTTTCAAGGGAAGATTGTTATGATGTGCAAACCTTGCCGTTTGCAAAATTGCGACTATTCCTCCTTTCATGTCTGCAGCACCCAGTCCACGTGCCACATCTCCATCCAATGTAACACTAAATGGGTCTTGTCGTTCTTTCCATAAAGGATCGGGAGGAACAGTATCCATGTGACCATAAAAACAAAGATACGTCTCAGCTTGTCCAAAAGTCGCTACAATATTATCTCTTCCCCTTGCTGAGGAAATTCTTTCTACGTGGAAAGATAACTCCTGAAGATAATACTCCAAAAAATTTGCTAATTTTTGTTCTTGTGGAAAAACAGATGGAATGGCAATGAGTTGGTGTAATAATGAACGTGTGGATTTTGACATAAATAATTCCTGAAGACTAATGGATAGAACGTACAAATTCATGATGTAACACATCTATGAGTTCATGACTCTGAGTTAATCGTCGCTGACGTACTAATCGTTGAATTTCTTCCGCTTGGTTTCCATACTGTAATACGTGTTGTATCTCCTCACACATCGATTGAGTCGAAAGACCTCTCTGAAGCAGTCCCCGTTCCGCAAATTCAGACAAAGTCCGTACTATTTTGCGCAATGAGATTCTTTGCCTTCCAAATGTTGATTGCATACCATGTTCTGCCACATGAGCAAGCATCGGCATTAGCGGTCTGTCTTCTAATCGTAAGTGCGATAATACTGCATCGATATCTTCCATTCCTCCATCTGCTGCATAGTAACTGAGACCTAGCACAAACGAGTTGATCATTTGCATTCGCTGTACCGTAACCGGTGTGTCACTGACTCGAACTTCCAACGAGAATGCCGAATCACTATTGGCATGATCAGGACGGGGACGCACCATCCAATACACTTGATGTGGAGCCAGCACATTAAATGGTGCATAACTACCGTCAGCTCGATGTTTATACAGTTCCTGATAATTACTATCTATCTGCCCGCGAGATAAATAGTCATTCACCATATCAGAAACAGATTGGAGCAACTCCTGATAATGACCTAATGACAGGATTGGCGGTGTTTCAATAATTTCAGATGGAAAAGCACTCGTTCCATCTAGATATTGGTGAATGCGTCGACTTTGCAACTGAGTAGACTGCAATCTTCCCTGTGCATCTCGATATGGGGAAGACGCAGAAAGAGCCAATAAGATCGGGGTCAGGTGTCGCAACATGTTATACAGCCGCACACCAAACTGTTCATTGTCTACTCCAATCACTATTTGTTGACTGGTGATATCTAATAAATTGCGTGCTAATGTCTGAGACAGACTGGTCGTTCGATACCAAGCTGGCTCACGATGATCTACGTTAGCTAACAAAGAAGACCCGCCATACAGTTGTCCATCATGCGCGGTGACAACTTGCTGCAACTCAGTCGCAGACTGAGTAAGCTGCTGATTTAACTCATCTGCATCGTTCGCCATACTTACTAATAACTCCACTACGTCTTCTTGATTGACCTCCGGATCAAGTTCCAGATTGCTAGCGTATTGGATAATCGCTTGGGCAGAAACTCCATCGAGACATAACTCGATTTCATTGCTGACAGAAGGAATATCTCCTTCAGCTCGATTAATAACTACAGACATACATACTCCTATACATGATTAATTTAATTAAATTGGTTGAAAAAAAACGAAAAAAAACTGTGACTTGGCGTCACTTGAGTCGCTTCAGTGGAGACAATACCAAAACTCGCATAGAGAGATCTTAGCAAACACTTCTCATTTATCGAAATATTTTGGCATTTGATACAAAAAAGTATTTATTGTAATATATATAACATGCTAACCGTTATTCAGGCTGTTCGACAAATCTTATTTTCCTCAGATATTCCTTTAGAGTCTTTCAGAATGGGAATATTAAACTTGAGTGCCTATGCCGCATTGATCCATGAGGAAGTAGAACAGAAAACAAAGAAAAATGTACAAACAAATACGATCACTGTTGCGTTATCTCGCCTACAAAAAGAATTGACTAAAGTACCCGCACTTCGTTCTGAGTTTCAACTCCAACAACTAAGTATTCAACCCGATTTGATTGATATTACCTACGAAAAAACTATTGCGAACATGAAAGGCATTCGTAAACTTGCGGAAATCACTCAAAATATTTCATTCCTGACATTTTCTGAAGGTGTAAATGAAATTACGATCATTACACCTCGACAACATATTAGTGTAGTCATGTCATGTTTTTCCGATCAACCAAAAGCAGCATATGAACATTTAGTAGGGATTAGCGTTAAATTTGGTGAAGAATATTTGCCACAAGCAAACTTGATTTACTCAATTTTAGGAGCACTAGCCAGCCACCGTATTAACCTCATGGAAATTGTCTCTACATATACCGAACTCACGATGGTCATTGAAGAAAAAGATATGAGAGTAGCTGTAGAAGCATTAGAAAAATATCTTTAATTTTGTGATGTTACATCTATTTCAAAATGTCGAGCTACTAATGCTTTGGTAGCAATACTTTGGTAAAAAGCAATCGCTGCGTTGTCATCTTCTTCCGCTTGTACAAATATTACGTATGCATGCTGTTGTTGTGCTATTTTTTTCAGTTCAGCAAATAGAGAAGTGGCAACACCTTGTCTGCGATGATTAGCTGAAACTCCCACATCATATACAAATAGCTCTTTCCTCTGCTGCTCAAATTTATTGAGTTCATAGGCCACTACTCCACCTATCACGTTTTCTTGCTCATCAATTGCAACAACCACTATATGCGACTCTTCTTTCAAAAAATCGTGTACATATTGATCAGTGGGAATATGGTGTTGATAATTTTCTAGATCATCGAACACTTCAGCAAACAAATTCATTAATTTGCGAAAATACTGAATATCTGTCGATTGAAGTCGTTGAATATGCATAGGTCACTACGTGTATTGCAAGATATTTTTCAAATCTCCCCGCAAACAAATGGGATCCATACACTCAATTTCTGCAGTATATGGAAGCTCGGTAGGAATGTCATTGTATAAGAAGATTTTTTTATTGTTGACATATGCTTGTCCCATTTCAATTAGCACATTACCACCAATATAGTTGTCAATGTCATTTTTTTTGCCGTTAACAATCACGATTGCATCACTTTCTATAATGTGTTGGTAATGTACTTTTAAATAATTATTCTCACGTTTGACAGCAGCATGTTCAGTTTTTGCTTTATCTACAATAGAAAGTTTCTCACCTCTGACAAATGCTTCATAATCAGGATGAATCCATCCCTCTACACCCAACGTAATCAAATCATTCTTTGCCTGTACCATCTCATGCATAAAACTGGTGCTACCCAAAACGTAGATTTTCATACATTCTCTTCTCTATTAAATAAAATATACTTTGATTTCATCTGCTAATTGCACTACTATAATAACAGGATTGTACACAATTATTAGATTCAGCTCGTATGAGATGTCCCTTCGTCAATTGCCAGCTACTCCAACGCATACTACTTGTTGTTAGCATTAGCGGTATCCTTCTCGGCAAACTCCCTGTGTATTTTCCAGTCGACGCCAGCCACGATCAACATTGTACTGCTGATATCAGTAGAAATGGGTACGTTGGACTAGAAGATTACTCAATCATGGTCCTCGATTTCTTTACGCCTGAAGTACGTTCAGATCTAGATCAGTCGGGAGAGGTAGATTTGTTGGACTATCACATTTTAGTCAATCATTTTTTCACAACGTGTAGCCCTACTCAACCATCCTCGACTCCCACGCCAACACCAGCGCCAACGGTCCCTCCTCAGCCTGTTAGCTCGTACTTGTGGCTGTCTCCAGCCGAAATTCGAGCTTTACCTGACAACACTACTGTGAAATCTATTGCTGAATCTGACTGGGGTTCTGCTAACTTGGGTGATAATAACTCAAATCATGATGTCAAAACACTCGCGGGGGCACTCTATGCCGTCCACCAAAATGACGATGCAATGCGCTCAAAAGTAGTAGCTGCCTTGAAAAATGCCATGACCACTTCCGATCCCAACCAAGATGGAAATGTTTCCGATGGCAACTTGACTCGAGCCCTAGAATTATCAAGAGGATTGCAAACCTATATCATTGCTGCAGATATTATTGATTATCGAGAGACATCATTTCAAACTTGGGTGAAACAGATGATTCTAGCTGACGTTCAAGCCCATAATAGTGGGGATCCTTGCAATTCACTGAGTAAAAAAGTCAGCTGCACTGGTGTAAGATGTACAGCGATAGCATCAACAAATAATTGGGGTGGTCACGCTAGAGCATCATTTACTGCAGCTGCCCTCTATCTGCGCAATAGTACCTCCGACTCAGCAACTAAAGTACTTGCCGAACAGTGGTTACAAGAATCCCTCAACGCCCATAAAACATTTATCGGAGAACTGGTACCCAATAACTTTGTGTGTAATGACACTACTTGGCATGATAACCAATCACAACGATTTGGAGTCAATAAAAAGGGTACAACCCGCAATGGGATTAGCATCTCCGGAGTCCTCCCAGAAGACTGGCGAAGGAATAACTATGACTTTACCTGGCTACCAGGTGTAACTGGGTACATGTGGGAAGGTATCCAAGGCTTCGTTGTTAATGCAGTACTATTTCATCGCGCTGATCTTATTGATTTTTCGGCGGGTGATGAGGCGGTGGTGAGATCCCTGAACATACTCTATGGAAAAGGTGAAGCAGCACAAAACACACCAGTTTTTTATAATCCAGCAACAGGAGACGATAGCTGGATCCCTTGGTTGGTGAATAAATATGCTGGAACCGCTTTCCCTACTACGACTGCCATACCCGGCAAAAATATGGGCTACACAGACTGGACACACAAATAATTCCGTAATTTATACAAAAACAGGGAACATCGTCAGATATTCCCTGTGCAATACATACTATTAAGTTCTACGCACGCATCAACTCTTCCAACTTGTTGAGTTGACTGCTGAATCCTTCGACCATACCCATTTTGATGAGTTCTTCAAGTTGCTCAGCAGAAGCAGCAAAAGTGGTTGTAACCAAACGCGTTTTGCCATCATGCTCGATCAACTCTACGATAAATCGTAAAGATGGCATTTCACTATTAATTGTTCCGCTTGCATCTGAAAAATAGTCTTTAGCAGAAAATTGGTTTGGTTCATCAATAGATTCAATTTCCATAATTCCCCAGGATTCTTTGCCATACCACTCTCCTTGGTTTTGATCGACACACTTCATGCCGTAGTGAAGGCGACCACCGGGGGAAAAGTTAAATTCCTTCGCGGTTGTTTGCCATCCTTCAGGTCCCCACCAAGATTCGAACCAAGTTTTGTCGGCATAGGCCTGCCATACTTTTGCTTTGGGCGCGTCAAAACTTCGTTCGATGATCAGTTTTTTTTGCTCAAGATCCTTGGTCACTATTGTTTTTTCCATAATTATTTTTCCTTTTTAAGTAAGTTGGTGAGTTTATCGTGACGACTTTGCCACATGTTGCGATACTGCTCGAGATATTCATCAGCTGTTTTTAATGTTTCTGGAGCAAGTGAAATGATGTGCTTTTTGCCCTCCTTTCGCTTAGTGATCAACAGCGACTTTTCTAATACTTTTATATGTTTTGAAATTGCAGCAAAACTAATATGGTAATGAGATACTAATTCACCAACAGAGTGCTCACTTTCGGCTACTCGATCTAAGATATCTCGTCTGATCGGATCAGAAAGGGAATGAAAGACAAGGTTGAGGTCAGCAACATATTTAACCATATGGTTAAATGATATTATTTACAAAAAGTTTTGTCAAGCT
>CAZULU010000012.1:3980-5182 GCA_964621585.1 uncultured Pseudomonadales bacterium | reverse complement strand
TTGATGAGATATGCGATTTCTTTGGCTGTTGATATGCTACCCATTACTCGGCAGGCAGCAAGTCGAGAGACACTCTATGAAGAGATCTTGCTTCAACAACGTATGCTGCACAGCCGTAAAAAACATGTGTTGGTGTATCCCCAAGGATCGCGACTTGGTCCAGCGGAATCACGAGAACAGTTAACTCAACAAATAAAACCTGGAGTCTTGTTGATGGCGCAACAGCTAGAAGTTCCGGTTATTCCCATCGGCCTTGTGTATCCACCCGACTATCAACCTAGTAAGCAGGGTCCTAATGCCTGGAATGAGCTCAAAAGCGCACTTAAAAAAGGCGAGTTACCACCACATCGAGAAGTGATCGTCAGAACGGGACAGCCATTACACATTCCAGAGACCAGCAATCGGAAAAACCGAGCACACTTTGCTGAGATTACAGCAGAAGCGTTGTGGGAATTGGTGCATGGAACCGAAACAGAAAAAGAAAGCCTACGACAAAAAGTGAGACGAAAGTTGCGTCAGTATTGGTAAAAATCTGAGAGAGTTTTGAAAAGGAGTAATTATGTCAAATCAATCTAAAGACTACGTGTGCCCTATCTGTCTCGGTAATCAAGGTCTTGAAAATGAAGATACGTTACTCAAACAAAGTGATTTAGTTTTCCGGGACGACTTGGTTAGTGTATGGCTGAACTCATTTTGGATAAAAGGAAACGAAGGGCATGTGATTGTAGTTCCCCATCAACACTTTGAAAATATATATAACTTACCGGTTCACATCGGGCACCGAATTTTTGAAATTTCTCAGCTGATGAGCAAGGTGATCAAAGCTGCATATAGTTGTGACGGAATCACACTTCGACAAAATAACGAACCTGCGGGAGACCAACACGCATTCCATTATCATCTCCATGTTTTTCCTAGATATGAAAATGATCGTTTTAACCAAGAACTCACACACAAAAGTTACCTATCGAACCCTAAAGACCGTATCGAGTACGTACAAAAATTAAAATTGTATCTAAAAAAGGAATCTCATGGCTGATCTACCAACAGGCATATATCAACACTACAAAGGTGGAAAATATTTAGTCCTTGGTGTCGCAAAACACAGCGAAACCTTAGAAGACATGGTTATGTATGTTGCGTTGTATGATAATGACCTCGCCAACTTGTGGGTGCGCCCATTAAGCATGTTCACCGAACAG
>CAZULU010000012.1:0-3880 GCA_964621585.1 uncultured Pseudomonadales bacterium | reverse complement strand
ACATTTTCTCCCGAGTAGTAAACTACTGCTGGGTAAAACACATCCATTAAGTAAATATTTGAATACCTTGCTGCTTTCACTGAAATATCACGTTCGGCACTATAAACAGGTTCAGGTGCATACAATAAGTTGGCAAACTGATGAAATTGATATAAAGCTAAACATGCAAAGAGTAAGAGCGTCAGCATTTTTAAGCTCTTTTTGAATTGCCCAGCAAGCTGATCAATGGCAACAAAGAATGTGAAAGCGATAAACAAGGAAACCACTGGATACAATGGTAAAAGATGCCAGATTTCCACATCACTGGAAAAGAAAAAAACAGAAAACCCTGCTCCCCACACAGATAACAACAGATAAGTGGAGCGGACCTCGTTAATTTTTTTGTTGAAAAGTAACAACACGCTCAATCCCAACGCTGCAATCAATACCTTGAACCATTTACCAATCCCAATGGCCAGATATCTTCCACTTTGCAACAATGACTCTATTCCAAACGTATTTCCCTCACTCCGAGCCCCAATTTCCAAAAAGTGACGAGCTAGAAACTGCGAATCATAGTATTGGTTGACAACGTACCATGGTAATACCAGTCCCAACCAAATGGCTAAAGCTATCAGTAATTGTTTGGTTACAATCTCTTTTTTTCTCGAAATTAACACGAAGAAGATAAAGGGGAGCAGTCCAAAACCAACTAATGTTTTCGTTAACACCAATGCAGCAAAACTGATGGCAACTGGCCATACCCGTAATTTTTTTCTCCCAATCAGCAAATATACCGTTAATACTTCCCAAAACACAAAAGGAATATCTAAATTCCCGGATCGTGTTCTCACCATAAACCATACGGAAGAAAGAAGAATCAAACCTGCCCCAACGCCTACGGACCAATCTTTTATTCTTTTTCCAATGAAATAAACAAGGATAATAGTACCTGCTCCCATAACGGCAGATAGCACACGTACAGCAAACTCAGAGCTCCCTAATAGAAATATAGGTACTGCCATTAAAACATACCCAAACGGCGGATGATCAGTAAAACGCGAACCATTAAATGTCAAAGAGAATGGATTTTTTGAAGCAACAAGATTCCTGGTAATATCTGCATACCACGCCTCATCATAGCTGGATAATGCAGTATTTCCTAATTTATAGGTGAAAAGAGTAACAAGAACAGTAAAGGTAATAACAAGGAGAATATGCTCAATGCTCAGTTTCAGTTTCATTGATCTGATTCTAGCACTTATTAATGCAGAGGGGGTTGCTAACCAAGGTATCAAACAACACTTATAAGAATGTGCCCCCAGGACTTTTCTAAACACTCGTTACATATTGTGCCAGTATGTTATCTTCAGTTTGCGTAAAATCACTCATGTCATCTTGAATTGTAAGAGGCTCATTTGATTTTGGGGGACTCCATGCCAAAGATATGGCTCCTATTAATGGTGATAATTATTCAGTAAGTAAAAATATTTATGATCTGCTAAACATAGTTGAGAGCTCTTGTAGAATTGCAAAACAACACGGTGCTTCTGCTGAAGTTTTTCTTTATCCAGTAATAACATCAAGATCTTTCAGTGAAATGAAAATGCGGTTGCAGAAAGTTGTAGATGTGTTATTGACACAGCCCGTTAAAGAAGATGAGAGTACTGAGGACCAAAAAGCAACTCCATTGCAAAAGATTAGGAGGATATTTGGTGGTAGAAGATAATTAAAATTAAGGTACTGTCATTCTTGGCGGAGCATGTGGGTCTGGAACCAGTGTGTCCCATAGCACACTATCTAGCCATAGTGAGCAACATCTTGAACTGTTTTGCTGCCTGCAAAGCATGCGGTGTATTGGCAGGTAAAATAAGTACCTGACCTTCGTTAACTTCGTATTTTTTTTCATCAACTGAAATAATTGCTTCACCATCTAGAATTTGCGCAAAAGCAGTAAAAGGAGTTGTATGCTCACTTAAACCTTGTCCTTTAGCAAAAGCAAATGCAGTGATAGTAGTTTTTGTGGTTTTAATAAGTTCCCTGCTCACGATAGAGCCACTTTGGTACTCGACGACATTTTTTAGAACATGCGGCGATATGGTTAGATTATATGTTACTTCTGTCATAATAATATCCTATCATGAAAACCTATTTCAATTGGGTGAGTATACTATCTGCCCATTGTCTACTTTTTTGATATGTAGCCTGGTTTGGGTAGCCATCAATTTGAAGAACTGGTTCAAGAATATTTCCTTGCATTGGCTCAATTTTTTCACTACTTATTTTTCCGCTTGTTGCAAAATGGGGATAACTAGAATCACCAAGTGAGAAAAAAGCAAAATGTGTATTGTTGCAATTATGATTTTGTTGATCAGCTGTTGAAAAAAATAATTCAGTAATTGGGTTTAAGTCTCCATCCCCATACGTAGAGCTACCAAAAAAAACCAACTCATGCTCTTTTAGTTGATCGGGATTGGTATTAATAACATCAAATAACTCTGCTTTGTGACCATTATTATTTAGATAATCAACGAGATCATTAGCTACAAGCGCCGTATTTCCCGATAGAGTAGAAAATGTTACTGCAATTTTCATATGACTTTTATTTTAGTTTCACAAGTCCTCGTCACTGTAGTTCGAATCTTAGGATGCGGAAGCGATGGGATTCGAACCCATGAACCCAAAATTTGGGTCAGGTTTAGCAAACCTGTGCAATTGGCCACTATGCGACGCTTCCAAAAGCTTTTTTCAAATAATAGCAATCTGCTGTCAGATCAGAGAATCGTTTACAACAACTCTAAGGCTACTATCTTAACATGGGAATGTTTAAAGATCGAGAACACCAATCTCTGGTATCCAGTCTCAAATCTTCGATACTTACCCTTCAAACTCTGCACGCCACTGGAGAAAAATTTGATGCTTCTCTTTGCCGATTGGACCAAACTTCTCAAACCAAGCTTTTATCTCCGTCTGAGTGTATGGAGTCCACAATCGCTCTGGGTTTTTACTATAGTACACGTCAGCGTAACAAATAATCTTTTCCTCTATTGTTTGGGGGACCATGTCTCGGGGAGAAAGAGGTAAGTTGTTTTCCACAATTTCTTCTTTGGTAATCCCCACACCAGTGTGTCGCTCACACACCAACGCATGATCGTCCAATCCTTCTTGCTCTAAGATATATCGCCCCTCACTTCCATGACATAAGTATGGCAATTCACCAGTACAGCCAATGTCTTCCGCTTTGACCTTGATAATCCCAATATCATGCAACATGGCAGCTTCTTCAATAAAGCGCAAACGGTGGTGAGACAGGCCCAACCGTCGTCCAACATCAAGTGCTTTATGCGTAACCAATGTCACATGTGGCAGATAAAATCGATACGTCAGTGACTCGGCAGGGATGTATTTGTGTATTAGGGAAAAATAGTCGATTTTCATGCCATTGATTGTATCAGAGGCAACACTGATTGAAAAAATTCTTGGTCTTTTGGGTGAGTAAGCAGTTCTGCTACCTCATCAGGAGCAACCCACCTTGCTTCTGGATTTAAGGGGTCAGTGGGAGCTAATTCCAATTGATCAGTAGAGAAGAGGTACATATGAATCGTCTTCATTTCACTCATATCATCTAAACCATCTTTACCGATTTTGTAACGAGAATAGGTAGTCAGTTCTTGTAGTAATTCCAGATTAGTAATACCTGACTCCTCTGCAACCTCTCTTTTTGCTGCCATCAATGCATCTTCTCCACCTTCGATGTGACCTTTGGGTAGAGACCAAGAGTCATGGTTTTGGTTAACCACCAACACTTCTCCTTGAGAGTTTAGGACTACACCACCAGCAGAATGAGTAACTTTAGTATCTGGATGTATCATAAGGATGGATTTTGTCGTAGATTTACAAT
>CAZULU010000011.1:0-15179 GCA_964621585.1 uncultured Pseudomonadales bacterium | reverse complement strand
CAGGATCAATTGATTTTAAAATTTCTTGGGCAATTTTTTCTCGATTAGATAGCAGCTCATCAAGCGTAACTTCACCAGCAATCCGACGCATTGTTGTTTGTGCTAACTGAGACACCGCATAAAAAACGTTTTCCACTTCATTGATGGTCTTGGCTGCATCATTGACTTTGTAATAAATAACAGCATTCATTTTGCAGGAAACGTTGTCCTTGGTGATGGTTTCTTGTTTAGGCACATCTACCGCTTTGGTACGCATGTCGACCTTTATCATACTTTGAAAAATAGGCCAAACAATCCGCCACCCTGAGCCTACAACACCGGAATACTTACCCATGGTGTATACAACACCACGTTCGTATTCATTGACTTGTTTGAGGGAGATAAGAATCAGAAAAACTATCGGAAAAAGAATAAACAATATCATAGTACTCCTTTATTGCTATAGACTGATTGTAGCATACTCCCAGACTAAGTGGTTGACAATGAGGGCATAAAAAAACGACCTGCTCACGCAAGTCGTTTTTCTTTATTTCGAAAAAAATTATTTTTTCTTTGCAACTTTCTTTACTGCTTTCTTTACAGTCTTTTTAGCAGCGGTTTTCTTTGCAGCAACTTTCTTGACGACTTTTTTAACAGTCTTCTTTGGAGCTGCTTTCTTCACTACTTTCTTCACTACTTTTTTAACAGCTTTCTTTGGAGCTGCTTTCTTCACAGGTTTCTTTGCAGTCGCTTTTTTGACAGCTCTCTTTGCAGCTGCAGCTAATCTTTTAAGTGGCATGTGCCTCCTTTACAAAAACACACACAGCCTCAATGAGTTGTATGCGAAAATTTTGGGCAGGTGTTTTTTGCATATAAAAATATGTACTACATATTAGAGTACAAACACTTTACACAAAATGCAATAATCAGCTGTACACTGAAAAAATATCACAACCATCGACGTTGATAAAATAGTGCGGCTACTGCCACACATGAAACAAAAATAATTTGAACTATCAAGACAAAAGCGATAGGGTGATTTTCAAGTGGCAAGTGTACATTCATTCCAAACAAACCGGCAATGATATTTGGAATTGTTACGATAATTGTAAAAGATGCTAAAAATTTCATCGTACCATTTAGTTTATTCGTAAAAATAATTTGATAGGCATCACGCAGCGCCACAATAGTTTTCAAATTGACTTCACAAATACTGACAGATTGATTGATACTGAGCAACACATCCTCCAATAAGTCAGCATCGTCCTCATATAAATCAAACACTTTTCCTTTCGAAATTATCTCAAACACATTCTTCATCGGTACTAATGCTGTGAGGTATTGATTCAGAATATCTTCATTTTTTACTAGCACCGTAACATCCTTGTCACTCACTAAATGAAGTTCTCTTTTTTGTCGTAACACCTCATCACTCACTTTTTTTATTTCTCGTGTATATTTTTTTGCAACGATATTCAAAAAATGTAACACCAATTTTGTCCGTTGCGTCGTCACTATACTTGATACTTTCAAGTGATCTTTCAGAAGCGCATTGCTCTGCTTCGATAACATGACAATGTCTTTTGCTGTCACCAACAACGTCAGTAGCTCTGTATGCAAACCTTGCTGAGGGGTCGATGGATTTCGAACATACAGCAATATACCTTCTTTGTGCCGCTCAATACGAGGAATTTCATAAAGATCAAAAATATCTAGTAAATCTTGTTGATCAAAGCCGGTAAGTTTTGAAACTTTTTCAATATCAACTTCATCAAGGTTTTCTACGACAACAAGACAACCTGAACGATATTTCTTGATTTTTTGAAGCTTATTCCCACGAATACTCTTATAAAACATCTCTAGCATACCTTATCCTCCATATTCTGCTATTCATAAGGCAGTGGGATGGTATCATAAACGGTATGAAACTCATACCAACTACTGTATTTACAGGATTTTTAGGCGCTGGCAAAACGACAATTATTGGACACTTAATTGAAGAACTGCAATCAACTGGTGAACAGATCGCTTATATCAAAAATGAAATTGGTGACGCTGACATTGATACCCAAATCATTCAAGGAAAAAATATTCAAACCAAACAACTCCTTAATGGTTGTATCTGTTGTACACTGACAGGTCCATTTACAACAGCTATCGATGAAATCATCGAATCTGTCCGACCTACTCGTATCATTGTGGAAGCTTCTGGGACTGCTGATGTTGCAGCCTTGGCGTTAATGATTAGTAGTCATCCCAAGCTTTTTCGTGACGGTGTACTCACCATCATTGATGTGGTGAATTTTGAAGGGTTTGCAGATCTCACAATCACAGCTCAGAATCAAACACATTTTACTGATTTAGTCGTATTTAACAAAGTTGAACTCGTTGATGATAAGAGAAAGCATGCTGTTGTTGGCTATGTTCGTGAGCTGAATACGCATTCGCCCATCATCGAAGCTCCCCACGGAAAACTTTCACCACTTGTTGTCTTTGGTGTCAGTTCTCAGGAACTTGAATCATTACTCAACACCAAACAGTCAAACACTCATGACCACTCAGAAGAAGATCATATTGAAGGCTTTCACGTTGATCTGACACACGCTGTTGATGTTACTGCTCTCAAGAGAACCATAGAGCAACTTCCAGACTACGTGTTTCGAGTAAAGGGCCTCGTTTTTGATGATGCTCACCAACTATTTTCAATACAAAAAGTGGGCAAAAGAGTAGAAGTACACCCAGTACAACTGACAACACAACCAACACATGGAAAACTTATTTTCATTGGATATGACCTACTTCACTCCAAAGACTTCTTGTTAGAAAAACTCATAGAATTCAAATAAAAATACCCATTATTAGGCAATTTACACCTCTTTCGGGTTTACAGTTTTCATTGTATTACCGTATAATCACCAGTCTATGAAACACCGCTCGACACTCACGATATTGGGATTAATCATGATGGTTAACGCATTAAGTTATGGAACGATTATTCCCTTAATGTATCCCTTCTCTGCACGATTTGGCATCAATCCTTTTGGATTAAGCTTACTTTTTGCATCGTTTTCTCTGGCACAACTGATTGCTACTCCAATTATTGGACGCCTATCTGATACATATGGGAGGAAACCTTTACTGCTATTGTGTCTCGCTGGCACTAGTGCTTCATTAGCCTTATTTGCTTCTGCTCAGTCAGTGTTGGTGTTATTTATTGCGCGAATTCTGGATGGGATAACAGGGGGTAATATCTCTGTTGCGCAAGCCATGATTGCTGATAACACCAGCGGCAAAGACCGAGCAAAAGCCTTTGCATTATTGGGAGCAGCATTTGGTTTTGGATTTTTAATAGGCCCTGCTATAGGTGGACTATTAAGTCAAATTCATCTGACAGCCCCATTTTGGTTTGCTTCTGGCTTGGCTTTAGTTGGGACAATCGCCGGTATCTTTTTCCTAAAAGAATCTCTACCCGCACAAAAAACTGCCGTCCAAAAAGCTCAAAGCTTGGATATTACAATGGTAGTCAGAGCTCTTACACATCCTTTAACAGGTGGAGTATTGTTTATTTCCTTGTTGTATGCAATTGCTCAAAACGCGTGGATCATCGGCTTTCAATCATTTACAGTTGATGTTTTGCAGCTCTCCACGACTGTGATTGGACTACTGTTTGCATCATTCGGACTCATTTCGATTGTGATGCAGGCTGCCGGAGTACCATTTTTATTAGATAAAATTCCACACAAAAAAACAATTCTTCGCTGGTCTTTACTGTTATCTACTGCAACTATGCTGCCATTGATGTTTACGGGCACATTCATTCCGTTCTTTGCCGTCATTATGCTATACGGAATTGCAGGTTCACCTATTAATGCTGTCGTCACAGCACTCATCTCAGAGCGCACAAAGGCTGAAGATCAAGGAGGAATTTTGGGAATTAATCAAGCACTTATGTCCATTGGGCAAATCATCGGACCACTGATTGCTGGTGCAATCACAGTATACTCTACACCAGCAGTATTCTTAGCAACAGCAATCATCTTGGGAATTACTCTACTTTTCAGTCAAAAACTCTATGTTCCGGTGAAGAATAAACTCGACTTATAAAAGAAGCTTGGGAACAAATATTCGCACACCAATCAAAAAAGCTATAAAAGCCACAACGAGCACTGCTCCAGCTGCTACATCTCGAGCTCTCTTCGTTGATGTATAGCTCAACTTCAGTTCATCCCTGACTAAGTTGGCAAGTTCTTCTACCGCGGTATTTATCATTTCAGCAGACCACACCATTGCAATCAACATCATCACCTCAGTCCACTCACGAAAGGATAGCTGCACGTAAAAACCAAGCATGATAACGACAATAGTCGCCCCCACATGCACCCGCATATTTCGCTCACCAAAAGCACTTAGTATGCCTTCGGTAGCATAACCAAAACTTCGAAAGACTTTATAGAAAAATTTCATCATGAGCTAAGTCTACCTGGTCCACAGACCACATATCAACTAGCTAATGTTGAGGATGACACCGTTTGGAATACACTACATATCCAGTTCTCAGCTTGAGTAAAAGACTCTTCAGGATCATTAAAATAGAATCGATTAATACGCAATGGTTCATGCAACACTTGTCCCCCACGTTGCTCTATCCACTCTTTGAGAACATCGACAGCCCCACAGAAGAAAATATATGATCGATCGCCCAAACCAAACAAAGCGACATTGCAATTATTAAAAGAAGTATCAGGATATTTTTCAAAAAAATCAAAATAGTCTTTGTGTGGTTGCCCTTCTTTTGCTTTAAAATCCCAACTTGGAGAACCCAAAATAATCAGTTGAAACGAGCAAAACTGGTCAGGAGTAAGGTTGCAAATTTCACTCACCACTACTTCTGCGCCCAAGTCTGTTAACACTTGACTCATTCGCTGTGAGATGAGGTACGTAGATCCTGAATTCGTCGCGTAGCTAAGCAATATTCGCATGGTCACATTATAGTTGAAAAAAAGTATCTGGGCAGTAGAGATATTTGAATTACCCTTTTATAGATTTCAAGACTTTAGTTGATATATATTGTATCGTTGACTTCATCATACAGATGAGCTAACTTCAGTCAATGGACGAGTTGTTAAGCAATAAATATTTCAATATCTCATGGTATTAGATCTTGATCACAACTATTATTGTACAGCTACTTTGTAAAAATTTTATTAAACGACGGATACCCGTCGTTTTTTTTAGGAATGATGGCGAAGGGAGATACGTATGACAAAACGTCGGGGAGAATTTCCTCATGCAACGCGCTATGAAGCACTTCAATTTGCCGAGTGGCGCTGTGAGCGTTGCGGTCGAAAAAAGGGTCAACGTCTATCAAAAAAAGAAGTCGTTGAACTCTCAGTTCATCACATACTGCCTATTCATATCGCGGCGAGGTATTTTCCGTTTATCTCCTCAGAGATGCTGAGAAATATTCATAATGCTGAGGTACTCTGTCAAAATTGTCACAAAGCTGATCATGATGATGAATTACCTCTGGAGGATTACAAAGTTATCGCAAGTGAATTAGCCCAACGAGTGCACATCGAAAGAAATCGAGTAAATGTATAGCGTGTCGCAACGTTGTTCAAAAAAACTGCCGACCATTATGGTTGGCAGTTTCTGTCTACTCAATAATGTGATGCCTATTCTTCTATCATTTCCGCTAACAACGCGAAAAATTGATCTGCTTTCTGAGGATCTGTAGCCAATAGATCAATAGATTTTTGTGCAAAAAGCTCAAATGTTCCATTCCTCCTCTGGCGTTCCTCTGCATTTTTAATTTCTGGTAACTGAGAACGGTATGCTTCAATTTCTTGTAATCGCTGTTCTGCGTTTTGCTCTCCCATCATTACCGCTCCACTTCTTCTGCTATACGGATAAGTTCATTGTATTTTGCGGTTCGTTCACCTCGACCAGGAGCTCCTGTTTTGAGCTGACCGGCTCCAGTTCCTACCACCAAATGTGAGATAGTTACATCTTCTGTTTCTCCACTTCGATGAGACACAACGTTCTTCCAGCCTGCGTTTTCGGCCATTCTCATTGCTGCTAAACTCTCAGTGAGAGTACCGATTTGGTTTACTTTAACCAACAAAGCGTTACACGATTTTTTATCGATAGCTTGTTCAATCCGTTTAACATTTGTTACAAGCAAATCGTCTCCAACTACTTGAGCTTGTTGCTGCACTTTTTCTGTTAACAGAGTCCACCCCTTCCAATCATCTTCTGACAAAAAGTCTTCAAAAGAAATCACAGGGAACTTCTTCATCAGCTCAACAGCCCACTCGACCATTTCTTCGGAAGTCTTGGTAACTTTATCACGCTTGAGTTCGTAGACACCTTTCTCAGCGTTATAAAACTCAGAAGCAGCTGCATCAAAACCGATACAAATATCTTCTCCTAATCTGTATCCAGACTTCTCGACAGCTTCAGCAATCAATTCCAAGGCTTCTTGATTAGATTGAAGCAGTGGGGCAAATCCACCTTCATTACCAACATTGGTAGAGTATCCTTTTTTCTTCAGCAATTTTTCCAGAGTAATATAAATTTCACAGCCGATTCTCAACCGTTCGGACCAAGGATTCTCTTTGACAGGTAAAACCATATATTCTTGGATGTCTGTAGCCCAGTTGGCATGTTTCCCACCGTTCATGATATTGAACATTGGACGAGGTAAAGTGAAGTTGGTGTTGCCATACAAGTTGCCAATATATCGATAGAGAGGCATATCTTCTGCTTTACTCATTGCCCACGCGAAGGCTAATGAGACTGATAAAATGGCATTAGCACCTAATCGACTTTTGGTGTCTGTGCCATCTAAGTCCAACATGGCATTATCTAAAGATGTTTGATCAAATTCTTTGCCTACAAATGCTTCGCGCAAGGTTGTATTGACGTTTTCCACTGCCGTAAGTACTCCTTGGCCATGATACTTTGTCTCATCTTGATCACGTAACTCAAGGGCTTCATGTGCTCCAGTTGAAGCACCACTAGGTACAGCAGCCCGTCCCATAATCCCATTATCAAGAGTAAGATCCGCTTCTACCGTAGGGTTACCTCGAGAATCAATAATTTGTCGAGCATGGATGTGAGTGATTTTTGGCATCTCATCTCCTTCGTGGTGTGTTTCTGTTTACAACTCGCAGAAACACAACAGCTATTTGTAAATAATACGCAACGTATTCACTCTCGCGAATGAATACCAATAGCTGTATTGTGCCACTTTCAATAAAATTGGCAATGGCTAGGCTACAAGGGCTTCGGTCATGGACAAAGAATGTTTAGGGCCAATCGATATCGCTTGAGTAAGTGAGATGGTATTTTCTGGTGGAGGGAACAGTTGGATAAAGGGACGTGACGATATTCTTTCTCCAGTTGAACGAACAGCTTGCAGAGGTTCCATAGAAGATGAAAAAGCTGGATTTGAGGTATTCATTTTCATTTCACAATTCAAACAAATATTGCATTCCCCCACCCAGCCTTTTTTGTGACAAACAATACACTCCAGTCCCTCTTTCCACAATTTTGCCCGTTCACCTAAAATATCTCCCAGTTGAGTACGCGACATTGATCCCAGATTCTGTCCAGCAATTTTGCCCAAATACCCCGTCGGATTGAACACACAATCTAACAAGTCCAGTCTAATTGGAATCTTAAAACCTTGATTGACAGATACAGAAAAAGAATCTAAGTGTCCAAAGGTTAGATGAGGCTTTTGTGCAGTCTGAACAGATGCAAAAGCCTTTTTATACTCTGCCAAAATCTCAGTCAGTCCCTTGGCATCATTCAGAGCAATCAAATGCATGACTTTTTTCGCCACAAACTGTAAACGTTCGTACATACCTGGCAAAAACTCTGGATTACTTTGACATCGTTCTAACTCAAATTGGAAGAGTTCTTCAACTGCCTGTAGAAATGGTTGAATTACAAATTTTCCTTCGACAATATTTTCGTCAATTTTTGGCGCCGCCTGAAAACCTTCCAATGTACTCACAATATGATGGAGCATCACACTAGGATGAATATGACTGTGCTCCATAATGGTATTGACGTACATCATCACTTCTTCCTCGGAGGAAAAGGTGAGATCTTCTTCATCTCCCCACGCCAACACCTGCAAGATAGACTCTAGCGGGGTGTGACTAAACAATCCATGTTCAGACAACCAAATCTCCTTGGTTTCCGGAAGAACTATTACTTGAGTATTCCAGGCAAAGCTACTTTTTCCTTGTGCATGAATCCAGTGTGGCGGCGAAACCGTCATATGGTGTGCAGGCCCTGCCCAAACTGTGAGGGTTTCTTGTTGATCAATGACTTGAAATAAATCTTCGAGATCAGAAAATTGTTCGCGCAGACTCGGAATATTTGCAATCAAACTTGGAGTGATTGGGATACGTTGTTGACGAAACCCTAATGCTCGTAACTGCACTGTCAACTCGTCCAAGGGCTGGGACATATCCACTGTTTGCAAGATCTTGGTGGCTGCTCGCCACCGTTGAGTAAGTTGCCTATTCTCTCTTCGTTGTCGGGGTTTGTGAGTTTCTGGAACAATAGGTTGGCCGTTGTGAGTGCGGTCAAGGGAGTGTTCAAACAACTCTTCAATATCTTGGATCGAGTGTACATCTGACCAAAATTTGACACCCTCTTGGGTCATTACCACAGGGGTGACTACTTCAATGGTTGATCGCTCACCAGTCATCTCTTGGCGGAGCGACCACATATTTAATGCAGTAGAAAATAGCTTTTTTTTCATCACGACACGAAGGTCTTCTCCACTTTTCACCATCTCCACCAAATCTTCAAAGGTTCTCCCAAAGTTTAAGTTTTCTATCTCTGTAGCATGAGTTAGCGTTCTAAAAAAAGTCTCAATATATGAAGAAAATGGTCGACGCGTTTCACCTCGATAGGTACTTGCCATTCGAGCCACACCGCGCTGTGCAGTGCCCGGTAACTTTGGGACAACCCGCAACTCAGGGGGAGAGCCAAAAAAATGTTCGCGCAACGCAACCATACAAAAAACTCCTCATATGAGGAGCAATCGGAGGGCAACAGTATAAGTTGAAGATTGTAACTTACACACTATCCGATGCTCGTCGTCTCATCAATACGATGAGGGTGCTTTCGATCGGACTTTCCCTCGTAGCTTAATCTAGAGGGGATCACCGTTGCGGCACAGTTCTGGACTTTCACCAGATTCCAAAGCAACCAATTTGTTAAGTAGTTCAATTAATCATATTTTATTGATTATGAAAAGCGTCAGATTTCAACTCATCCTTATCAATAACTGTACTCTGAATATAAAAATTTAGTTGTCTAATAGCATAATATTTTCTCAATTTTCCCCTTGCCCGTATCCTCTCAGCTTGTATAATGTAAGAATATGACACCACTCCTTTTAGTAGTAGAAGACGATCAAGATTTGCAAACATATTTACAAGATTTACTGATTGAAAATGGCTTTCGTGTGAAGACTGCCTCCAACGGTATTTCTGCAATATCCGTTGCCAACGAGCATGAACCGGACCTTGTACTGCTGGATCTCACTCTACCTGATATGAGTGGCGAGGGCGTGTGTTTAGAGCTTCGCAAAAAATATCCGACACTCCGCATTGTGATGCTTACGGCAAAAGATGCAGTGTCAGATAAAGTCAGATTGTTAGGAGTGGGAGCAGACGACTATATCACCAAACCTTTTATCGCGGATGAATTGATTGCTCGTATTAAAGCTCGTCTTCGTCGACAAACAAATGATCAAGAAAAAATTCAAATTGCTGACTTAGAGCTCGATAGTCGAAAAGTAGAAGTCCATCGATCGGGTAAGCCTATCAGTTTAACTCCTCAAGAATTTAAGTTACTTGAATACCTGATGACAAACAAAGGCATTGTGCTTACTCGGGAAATGATCCTCAATCGTATTTGGGAATATTCCTCAGAAGTGGAAACTCGTGTGGTGGACGTTTATATCGGATACCTCCGAAAGAAGATTGATTCTGGCTTTAAGAAAAAACTCATCCAATCAGTTCGAGGATTTGGTTACACCATAAAAGAATAAATTTCACCCTTATTGTTCATTCTCAGAAACTCTTGCTCCATTTGTCTGGACATTTTTAAACTGCAAAAATTTGGAAATAGTCGAAAGTAATGTATTAAACGAAAATGGCTTGGGCAAAAAAACATCAGCACCTGCTTCCATTGCTGGCTTTTGAATACTATAGCTGGCCGAAATCATCACGATCGGTACCCTTTGAGTTGACGCACTTTGTTTCAGACGCTGCGCGATACTAAGTCCATTTTCACCTGGCAATCGATAGTCCAACACAATCAAATCAGGACATTGCTCTTGAATAAGTTGATCAGCATGCTTGCTACCGAACGCCGTCAATACTTCATACCCTTCATCTTCCAAAATCATTTTCACCGCTTCTGCAAGGGCTTCATCGTCATCAACTACGAGAATGATTTTTTGCCGTTTATGTTCCATAGTGTTTTGCGAGTAACTACCTTTTAAAATCTTCGCAAGGGAAGTGTAAAGTAAAACGTTGAACCTTTCCCTTCGGTACTCTTGACCCAAATCTTTCCGCCGTGTTGCTTCACAATTTGAGAGGAAATGTACAATCCAACTCCCAAACCAGTAATATTATTCACTTTATAATTCTGACCTCGGTAATAAAGTTGAAAGAGTTTCTTAAGATCGGAACTGGGAATTCCATATCCTCGATCTTTAATAGCCACAATAAGGTTATTCTCGTCTTTTTTGAGGCTAACTTTTACTGTTTCACCTTCTGGTGAATATTTAATAGCATTGCGGATAATATTTTGAATCACTTGAGAAATGCGATTCTTGTCTGCCATCACTTCGCTGTTGGGCAATCCGTTATATCGGATGGGATGAAGCTTGCTGGTTACTCGAATATCCTCGATCGCGTCTCGAATTAACTGGTCTAAGTCAAAAAACTCATAGAAAAACTCAAGCTTCCCTTGCTTAATCCGAGTAATATCCAATAAATCATTAATCAAGTGTGCCAACGCATCAACTTTATTATCAACTTTTTCTAGATACTGATGTGCTTTTTCATCTTCAACATGTTTCAAATACCGTCGTAACAACTGCACAAAAGCTTTAATACTTGCCAAAGGATTCTTTAATTCATGACTAGCAATGCCTAAAAAGTGTTCTTGCCGTTGCTGCTCAGCTTTTCGCTCAGTAATATCCCGTAGCATTAATAACGTTTGATTGGGAAAAATCTCAGCACTGGCTTGATACTCAATATATGTTGCCCCTTCATCAGTTCGCAACTCAAACTCACCTCTACTCTTCCCTTGCTTTTGTATTGCTGACCACTGCTTTTCAAAGTCTTTCTCGGTCTGAACATGAATCAACGAAGACAAATGTTGAGTAATCAGGGATGCTTTGGTCAAATGAAAGAGTGCTACTGCCGAATCATTGGCATCCAAAATTTTGCCTGAACCATCAGTAATTACAATTCCATCCATGGAAGTCTCAAATACTGATTTGAACTTTTGCTCACTCTGTTTGAGACTCTCCTCCGCTATGCGACGTTCGGTAATATCAATCCCTATTCCTACCATCCGACCAGGATTACCTTTCTCATCCAGGAAGACGCGCCCTTTTCCAATCATCCAACGAATCGCTTTACTCGGTTGAACAATGCGAAATTCCTGCTCAAAATTACTTTTTGTTTCAATCGCCTTTTCAATAGCAGTGGATACTCGTTTGAGATCTTGAGAATGGACTAATTGGGTAAAATGCTTCAGAGTCCCTTGAAATTCTCCTCGATTTAATCCATGTAATCTTTCAAGTCCTTCTGACCAACGAAGCTGATTAGTTTTTAAATCCCAGTCCCAAACACCCATATTTCCTGCCCGTAACGCCAACTCTAAAGTCATTTCTTTTTCAATCAATAAGTATTGGATTTCCTTTTGAAGCTCAATCTCACGCTGAGCCTGATCTAACAGTCTTGCATTATCAATAATCAAGGCTACACGTTGACATACAGTTTCAAAAAATTCCAAATCAAATGCATCAAAGTTTTTTTCGGAATCTGACCACACAAAAGTCACCGCCCCCATAGTTTTTCCACGAGCAATCAACGGAACCGTAATTAATGACCGAAGCCCAAGTTCTAAAAGATGACGTCGAACAGCCGGGACTTTTATAACTTTTTGTAACGAGTCTTTAGTAACAACAGATTGAAAATCACTTTTTCCTTGATAAATAGCTCCCCAGACCCCAACAGTTTTATTTGTACTATCCGGAGGGTATTTGGTACGCATCCGTTTCACCGACTCTAATTTGGTGGAGTCAGTATGTGCCATTGCTACATTTTGAAGCTCACCTTCATTGTTTAGCATATCAACGACACACCAGTCAGCAAATTGCGGGACAATTTGATTTGCAAAATGTTGGAGTTGCTGAATATAGTCTGTTGAACGGGATAAATTTACACTTATTTGATTAATAAATTGCAAAGCTTTTTCTGATTTTTTTTGCTGGGTTAAATCGACAATGCTAAAAAGTGCAAAGTCGCCTTCTTCTTGCTCGACTCGTTGGGACACAATCGATAACCAGCGTTCTTTTTTAGTCCGGGGAAAATAGATCCGGAATAAATCATCACGATCGATCTTTTTTACCCTCTCAAAGGAAAAGATCGCTCCAAAGGAAATTTGCTTTCCCTGTTCTGCATATAACTCAATGCTTTTGTCTAATTCATGAGCAGGCGTCTCAATTAAGTTCTTGGCTTCAGCAAAGTCTAAAAGAAACGCACCCCGTGAGTTGGCATAAATGATATGGTCGTGCTGATTGACCAACACAATTCCTCGAGGGAGTTTCTTGAATAACTGTTTGTAGTTTAAATTTGATGGTGGAGTGGCCATAACCTCTTCGTTTTTCACTACTATATCTGCTTTAACAAAATATTTACTTGAATGTACCACATTTTCACAGCACAAAGAGTAGAAGTATATCACCTCCACTCTTTGCCTGTGTATTATTTATCCTTTCAGCATGGTAATACTACAGGTTTATCACCTGGGGATGCCATTTATGAGCGTTGGATTGCTCGTCCCAAAAAGATAAGTGCCATTGCACCAATCACTGCTACAAAGACACTATATAAGTTGAACCCGGTGACGCCTTCAGCGCCAAACAGATTCATTACAAATCCACCTACCACGGCTCCGATAATTCCCAAGATCACGTCACCCAGAAAACCTTGTTGAGCGTTGGTTTTCATGATAACCGAAGCAATCCAACCTGAGAGTGCACCGAGGATAATCCAAAGTAAAATTCCCATATGCGTTCCTCCTTCAAATATGTATTTATATTGCTGAAACTTGATGCTTCAGTATCTATAGTATTGACCTCAGCTATGAAAGTTGAATTAAAGCTAAGTAAGAAACCTGCAATAAATATTTCTAATTTCTTCTCAAAATGAAAAAAAGACTCTGAAATAAGAGTCTTTTTTTCTATGCAGACTTTACAGCTATTACCCAACTGTTCTAATTTGATCAGCACCAGATTCTTCTAAAATAGCTCTGACTTGGTCTTCATCAAGTACGGAAGAAGTAGGGACAGCAAGTAATACGGCACCTTCTTTCAACCGTTGTTCATACTCTACCGCCGTTTCCTCTGGCACCCCAATTCCCACTAACGCCCCAACGATTCCGCCTGCTAATGCACCAGTAGCCGCCCCCGACACAGTAGTGGCAGCAGCCCCAGTTAAACCAAGGGCAGCCGCAAGCGGCCCACCAATTAACAGCCCTCCGATTCCTGGAATTGCAATGGCACCAATACCAATCAGCAGTCCCGCAATTCCACCGAGAGCTCCTCCCGCTGTAGCGCCAGATACTGCTCCACTGACAATGTTGGATTCGCCTACATTCGCCATCTGCTCTGTTACTTCCATATCCCGGACAATCACAGACACATCTTTGACGTCATACCCTTGTCCAGATAAGCGCGCTAACGAATCATCAGCTTGGCCTCTATCTGAGAAAATTCCTAAAATAGTGCGAGTGGTTAATGGCATCCTGCCTCCTTTACTCATAATATAACTGTATTCAGTCTGTCATGGTCACAACAGGAAAACCACAAAAAAACGTAAGGATTAGACAAGAATGTTTATTTTTATCCGTTTATGATCTCGCCTCCATTAGGGTGTAATACCTGACCTGTCATGTAGCGCGACATCTCTGCAGCCAAAAATACAAAACACGGAGCGACTTCTGACGGCTGACCAGCTCTGCCGAGAGGTACATCTGCTCCAAAATTTGCTACTTTTTCTGCGGAAAATGATGCTGGAATAAGTGGTGTCCAAATAGGACCTGGTGCTACTGCGTTGACGCGAATCTGCTTCGACGCCAAATTCAACGCCAACGAGCGAGTGAATCCCACAATAGCCCCCTTGGTAGATGCATAATCAATCAGATGTGAACTGCCTCGATAGGCAGTTACCGAGGTGGTGTTAATAATACTAGAGCCTGCCTTCAGATGAGGAAGAGCTGCTTTGGTAAGATAAAAGTAGGAATAAATGTTTGTACGAAATGTACGTTCTAACTGCTGTGCTGAAATATCTTCGAGTGAAGACTGTGGGTGCTGTTCAGCTGCATTGTTAATCAAGCAATCAATGTTCCCCCACTTTTTCATTACTGTCTCTACAATCTCTGTACAAAAAGCTTCACTTCCAACATCGCCCGCAAGCACCATACACTGTCGACCTTCTTTCTCTACCATTTTTTTGGTCTCTTGTGCATCTTTATGCTCATCTAAATATGCAATTGCTACATTAGCTCCTTCTTTTGCAAAGAGGACGGCTGTAGCTCTGCCAATTCCACTGTCTCCACCGCTGATAATGGCAACTTTTCCTTGCAGATTCCCACCGGGTTTGTACTCATCCAAAAAGACATCAGGCGGGGGCGACATCTGATGTTCTTTTCCAGGTTGTGTATCTTGTTGTTGAGGTGGAAATTGTGTCGATTTTTTTGTGGACATACATGCCTTTCTATATGCAACTCATGTGACAAAAATGGGTAGCCAGTACCTGACTACCCACTTCTGATCTATGTAAAAACGTGCGTATCATTACTATGAAGACGCCTGTGATTGTCTTCGTGCTCTACTCTTTCTTCCCGCAGCTCGAGCTTCTTCACTG
>CAZULU010000010.1:0-16680 GCA_964621585.1 uncultured Pseudomonadales bacterium | reverse complement strand
GAGTATTACCTTCGTGCGAAGTTAACCAAACTAGGACATGGCTATCAAGAATACATTCATGTTGGTTTGACGAGTGAAGACATCAACTCCACAGCGTATGCGTTGGCTATGAAGGGTGCCTGTCACGAAGTAGTGTTTCCCTTGATTCAAAAAATCATTGATCAACTCGCCTCAATTGGAGAGCAAGAAAAAGGTACCCCTATGTTGGCTCGCACCCATGGTCAACCTGCTGTACCCACAACTGTCGGGAAAGAACTGATCGTTGTGACAATGCGACTCCATGAGCAGCTGCAGTCACTCAAGAGTCTTCCGTTTGTTGCGAAGCTATCTGGTGCAGTCGGGAATTTCAATGCGCAGACATTTGCTTTTCCGGATAATGATTGGCTTACATTAAGTGATGACTTTCTGAGTTCTTTAGGACTTATCCCTCACCATTATTCTACCCAGATTGTTTCGTTTGATAGATATCTCCAACTCTTTCATCATTTTAGTATGGTGAACTCAATATTAATTGATTTTAACCAGGATATGTGGCGGTACATTAGTGATGAATACTTTTTGCAACAGACTACTAAGGGAGAGGTAGGATCTTCAACAATGCCGCAGAAAGTCAATCCGATTGACTTTGAAAATAGTGAAGGGAATTTAGGAATTGCGAATTCTTTATTGCAACATTTTATTACCAAACTCCCCATTTCCCGACTTCAACGGGATTTATCTGATAGTACTGTGAAACGAAGTATTGGTTCTGCGTTGGGATATTGTTTGATTGGCTATCAATCATGTTTGCGAGGTCTCTCGAAAGTCAGTGTCAATGCTGCGCAATTAGAACAAGAGTTATTGAATCATTGGGAAATTGTGACGGAAGGAATTCAAACACAGTTACGGGCGAGTGGTGATGAACAGGCCTACGAAAAATTAAAAGAACTCTCGCGGGGACACAAAATTTCCGAACACGACATTGCACATTTTATTGAAAGGTTAGAAGTATCTGAGGCAGCACGTCAGCGATTACACCAACTTTCTCCACTGAATTATCTCGGATTATCAACTCAGTTAGTAGATAAGGCCATAAAGGAGTTGCATGAAAGTCAAAACTAATTCATTCGCATTTTGTGGTGGTGCATTTGGAGATGAAGGAAAAGGTCGGATTGTTGATGAGTATGTCAATCATCTTACCAAGCAAGGAAAAATTGTTGTGTATCGTGACAATGGTGGAGCCAATGCCGGTCATACTGTCACTTTACCTACGGGACAGCGAGTTGCTTTGCATCAACTTCCTTCGGCAATGTTTTCTCCCAAAGCTACAGTTGTATTAGGTAAAGGGATGGTCATCCATCCTGGTGATTTGCTTACCGAGATCGAAGAAGTAAGAATTATTGCGAAGAACCAAAAAGTTGCCACCATCATGATTGACGAAATGGCAGTCTTATCATTGGATACACATCGAGCATTTGAGGCTGCTTTGAAAATGTGGCAAAACGGTAGTAAAGGGTCAACAGGTCGAGGGATTTCTCCTGCGTATGCAGATGTGCTCTTACGTCATCCCTTACGCATGCGTGATCTGTTAGATTTTGATGAAAAGAAAATACAGGAACATTACGAGTTATATGCAGCACTGTGCAAAGGATTAGGGGAAGAGTTGGCGGATATGAAGGTGCCGATGCTATCAGAACCTGGTACGCAGCTCGTTGGCTCTTTAATGGAATTCACTACACGCTTACAATCTCAGGCTACACAACTTCGGTCATACATTCACGATGTTTCTACTATGGTTGCTGAAACTTGGCGTGATCCCGATTGCAGTTATGTGTTTGAGAAAGCTCAAGCAATAGGATTAGATGCTCGATGGGGAGTCTATCCTGATGTGACAGCTTCAAACACTGCTTTAGATGGTATTTATTCTGCTACGGAGGGAATTATTGATCATCATGCGATTGCAGTGCGTGCTGCAGTCATCAAAGCGACATATATGAGTAGTGTTGGGACTCGAATTCTGCCAACAATGATGGATGAAGCATTAGCTATACGTATCCGTGAAGATGCACATGAATATGGAGCAACTACGAAACGTCCTCGAGATATTGCGTATCTTGATCTAGTTGCATTACGATACTATGCCCAAGTGGGTGATATTAACTATCATGTGTTGACTCACATGGATATCTCATATCTAGATACACCGATCAAAGTTTGTGTAGGATATACACTCAATGGCAAGAAAGTTGACTATCGTCCTGATCAGGAATACTTACTGAAAGTGAAACCTGTCTATAAAGAATTTGCTCCATGGAGTATGAAAGATATTCAGGCAGCGAGGACGTATGATGAGATTCCTGAACCTGCGAAAATATTTTTGGCGTTTGTCGCTAAGCAACTCAAAACCAAGATCTTGATGATTACAACAGGGCCAAAACGAGATCAGAGTATCTGGGTTAGGGATTAGGGATCTGAGACTAGAGATTAGTCTCTTGGAACTAGTTTAGAGTTGCCTCTGCTGTCGCTTCCTCAAGCTCTCGTCCATCTAACTCTGCTTGGATATACTCATGGATACTGGTCCAATCATACATACCTGTTTTTGGCATGAGAATGTATTGACGATCTGCACTGGTGCCATGTTGCAGCACAGTTTTGTCACTAATTTCAATAGATTTGATTTCGTAATTTTTGAGTTGATCTGCTTGAGATATCCATTCCTGAATTTTGTTGAGCTCAATATCCATCTGCATATCTCGAGTTAATGAAGAAATAAATGGCACTAGTTTTGGTAAAAACTGAACAGAAAGCACTTGATTTTTGAGTGCGCTGATTACAGACTTTTGTCGCTCTGAACGGGCAAAGTCTCCTCCATATGTGGGGGAGTGACGAGAGCGTACATATTTAAGAGCAGTTTCCCCATCCATGAGTTGGCGACCAGCCTCAAAGTGCAGGGTTTCGTAGCGACATTCAAAAGATTCTTCTAATTTTGCTCCTGATAGTGTTGCGACACGTTTAGCAAACTCTTCTTCCGTGATACCACAGAGGTCAGTCTTCATGGATTCAATAGGGTAGAGTGGATCCTCAAAAGTTACAGGTACACTCACCTGTACTCCTCCCAGCACATCTATTGATTTTTTAAAGCCCTCAAAACTCAGTGCCACAAAATGGTTGACGGATAAACCTGTCACGTCTTGAACGACTTTTTTTGCCAGTGCACCGCCACCGCCCTCACCGGTGTATTGCGTTGGCTTATTTGGATAGCGACGATCATCTCGACCAATTGCGTAGGCGTGATTTATTTTGAAAGGTTTTTCTTCTGTCTCTGTAACGGGAAGGTTTACCCACAGATCCCGAGGCAAAGAAATTAACGTAACTTTTTCTTCGCGATGTTCGATATAGGCCAGAATCATGGTATCAGTTAAATAGCCACCGTCATGTGCTGGCCCCCCAAACCCCATGACTAGTACTCCGAAGGGGGCCAACGGATCTGGAGTAGGTGAAGGTGTAGCATTGGGTAGGGCAGTTGAGACTGGTTCATTTGTTGAGACAAAAATACGTCGGTAATTCCAATAACTATAACCAGCAAACATCAAGCCAAGCAAAAAGATACCTCCTAAAATTCCTGCTAGGCAGGTAATTATGAGCTTAGTAGGTTCCTGGCGAAAAAAATCAGAAACAGAAGATTTCGGCTTTGAAGTAAATGGATGAAACAAGGTCATCTTACGATTATAACAATTGAAAAATCATCTGTCTCAAAGAAGTATTCTTCTCAATACCACACACAGTCCTATAGTAGTATTGATTTCCTGTTAAAAAGATGATATAATGATTGAATACATAACACTGCAGAAAGCAGATACTTCACAATAAATTGGTTCGTGTGTTGAGTTCACCTCAAGTTTTCCTCAATGTTCGCGCTAGCAGTTTCTTCTTTCTTCATTAGCCTACTTGCGTAAAGTAGTGTACGTTTATACTTTTCATACTCTTTGGGGTATGTATCTGGTATATAGAAAGATTTATTATGCAAAACGCGTCACGTCGTTTTTCAAACAATCGTTATCAATCCAATAGAGGTGGTTTTTCTCGCGGAGGAAATCGCTCTCGTTCTGGTGGTCGACCTCGCAAATCATTTGACCCCTCACTGTTTGTCAAAAAAGCAGAGTATCAACCTGAAGAGATCTATACGCCAGAACATACTTTTGTCGATTTTGGACTACACAGCATGTTGCAATCCAATATTGCCTATCGTGGATACGTCAATCCGACACATATTCAAGACAAAGCCATTCCGCATATTTTGGAAGGTAAGGATGTCGTGGGATTAGCTAACACAGGTACAGGGAAAACTGCTGCGTTCTTAATTCCAATGATTCACAAGCTGGCTACAGATCGTACGCAACGTTTGTTGATTATTGCCCCAACTCGTGAGTTGGCGGTGCAAATTGAACAAGAGTTTCGACAGTTTTCGTACCAAATGAATTTATACTCTGCGTTGTGTATCGGTGGTGTTAATATTCGACCCCAAATCTTTAAGCTCCAGCGTCGACCACAAGTGGTGATCGGAACCCCTGGCCGGTTGAAAGATTTAGAACAACAACGAGCGTTACGATTCGATGCTTTCAACAATATTGTTTTGGATGAAGTTGATCGCATGTTGGACATGGGCTTTGTTCCTGATGTGAAGTATATTGCTTCTCGTCTCTCAACTCCACGTCAAACACTCTTTTTCTCCGCGACACTGTCACCAACTATTGAGCAAGTGATGCGAGAATTTATTCAAGATCCAGTGCGTGTTTCGGTCAAAACCCGCGAGTCCGCGGCCAACGTAGACCAAGATATTGTGCTGACGCATGGGAGATTGAAGGTAGATGTGTTGCATGAAATGTTGATTCAAGAAGAATACGAAAAAGTCTTAGTCTTTACTCGAACCAAGCATGGTGCAGAGAAATTGTCGGTGGTATTGGAGAAACGTGGAGTTACCACTGTCGCAATCCACGGCAATAAGAGTCAAAATCAACGTCAACGTGCGATTGAACTATTCAAAAAGAACCGCGTCAAAGTCTTGCTTGCAACTGACGTCGCCTCGCGCGGTTTAGATATTGATAACGTCACACACGTCATCAACTTTGATTTACCTGAAACCTACGAAGACTACATTCACCGAATTGGTCGAACAGGGAGAGCAAATCGAACAGGAAAAGCACTTACTTTCATTGACTAAAGTATACATTTCACAGTTAAAAACGCTCCATTAATTGGGGCGTTTTTTTGTGGAAATTGTTGTTTGCCACCATATGCTGATACCAATCATTATGAGGGTTACTATTGCCACCAGAAACCATTGGGATACTGGTAATGGTGCAAAAAAAGGAGAAAACAAAACTCGAAGCACAAGAGTATGCACTAAATAGATTAGGAATGAGTATTTACCTAACCGTTGTAAGTAAGCAAAAGTTTGTTTTTTCCAGAGCTGTGCAGTACTCGCAAGAAGAATGATAAACGATGTTGCATAGAGAAGGACAGGTAATCGAGTAAATTGAAGTGCAACTAAGACATTTTCACCCTGTGTAATAGTCTGATTTGAATCGTGAATCACTATCATTCCAGCAATAATTGTGGTGAACAGTGCGAGTTGTTGGATCCAAGGTTGTTGGAGTTTTTGCACAAAATTCTTCTCTCCAAAGAGCAGTCCTAACCAGGCATACCATAGCCAGGTTAGTGGAATCAAATAGCGAAACTGATCAGGTTGAAGTGAGCTTGAGAAAAAATTAAATTGTGGGAGCCAATAATACCACCAGATAGTTGCGAGTAAGATACCCCAACTACCCACAATTTTTGTGATGAGTGGTAATCGAAATACTATGATAAATATGCCGTACAGCAGAAAGATCAGTGGTACAAAGTACAGATGAAAATCGGCTTGACCCAGCAGTAATTTTGTTACAAGTGACAGATTGGGAGCAAACTGCCAGGAAGGAATAAGCTGCATGGTCGTCCAGAGTAAGAGACTCCACACCATATACAGAGGGAGCAGTTTGGACGTAGTATGAACACTAAATGACCGAATTTGAAATGGTGTTTGTTGGTATTTTTGCACTAAACCAAACCAAGATAAGAAAATAAACAGCGGAATGGAAATACGACTTACTTGATCGATTGTGATGAAGAGTAGTGAATATATGCCGTTGTTTTGCCACCAGGCGTTGGGAAATACTGCAAGAATATGGATGATTACAACCTGAAGAATTGCAATTCCTTTCAAGGCGTCTGACTGTTGTTTGGTCATGATTGAATGATATACTTTGTCCATGAAAAAAGGCAAATGGCAAATATTAGCTGGACTAATCGCTTTTATTGCTGTGTTAGTGTTGATGGGATATGTATGGTTTGAGGAAAAGCAAGTGAATGATAAGTCCTCCGATAGAGTGTCTCCTTCGGCAACTTCTATTCCTGACGAGTTGGACAATTTTGTAGATTTTTCATCTCAAGTACAAATAGAAAAATACCAATATCTGAAAACGCTGTCTTCCCAAAGAATTTCAGACGCTCAGCGCTCTTTTTTACGGCAAGATATTGCGGCTGTGGTACCCTCAATCTCCGTGTATAACCTGTGGATTTCAATTCCACTTTCATCAACAGAAGGTGATACGTCTATCATTAAAGCCCAAGTGTTTGTTCCGCAGACATCACAATCGCTTCCGTTAGTTGTGTATGGATCAGGTACTACTGGGATTGCTCCCAATTGTGCGCCGTCATTAGAAAATGTGGCGCACTCCAATATTGGCAATTACTTTAACCAAATGACCACCTTAGCTAGTCTCGGATATGTAGTAGTGTTTCCTGATTATGAGGGGTTTGAAGCAACGGATAAAACACATCCATATTTTGTAGCAGATCTTGAAGCCCGTACGATGTTAGGAAGTATTGAGGCGCTTTCTTTGTTGCAAACTGAAGTGGAGTCACTGCCGGTGATAAACTTTGAGCAGATCTTTTTGATGGGGTATTCACAAGGAGGACATGCTGCGTTGGCTGGTGCAGTTCACCACGAATGGTTATCTTCCGATAAAAAAATTGCAGGTGTGATTGGTTATGCGCCTGCATTCAATGTCCAAGCATTATTAGTAGAGAGTCCGCGGCTAGCACCCTATTTACTGTATGCGTACTACAAGCATTATCGTTTAAATACCTCAGAACTTGAGTCGGTGCTACTTTCTCAACACTTGTTGAACCTCGAAAGAGATGTACAGCAACATTGTATTGATACGATTTATTCTTACTATCCGGCTAATCCAGAAGGAATTTATCACTCAACCTTTTGGCAGTATCTAATCACTGAACAGTTGGATAAGGTGGTGCCAGAGTTTTATCAAGCTTTACAGCCAAACCAAGCACAGTTATGGAAAACCACGGTACCTATCTATATTATTCAAGGGAAACAGGACAATATCGTAACACCTGTCACTCAACTTAAAAATGCTCAGCAATTTTGCCAAAATAACATTCCTATCACCTATACGTTATTAGATGGAGCTAATCATTTTCAAACTCCAAAAGCAGGAACAGTTTTAGCGCATCAGTGGATGCAAAACACCATTCAACATACCTCTAGGAATGATTGCGAGTCCATACTCAACTGAGCGAGATCCCTTAATGAATTCTTACACATTTTTCGTAAACTTGAGACATGAAACTCAAAATCATGTTTGGAGTAGTATTGTTGCTATGTATAGGAGGGTTTGTAGTATCTCGTACACTTGCAGAGAGGCAGCAAGTGGAGCAATCTTCAGAGCCAGTCTTTCAGGTTGATAACATTTCAATTGAGTTAATTACCACACATGATTCGACCTCTATTAGTCAAGCCTTTCAATCTTTTTTAGACCGTGATGAAACAGTTGATTTTCCTATTCATGAATATACGTTGCGGTATAAACTTGAACGACCAGATCAAGAAGCTATCTCTGCGAGTGCGGAGGTTTTTATTCCGGAAGTTTCCCCTGATGAACGATTGGCCACCATTGTATACGGACCTGGAACGACAGGTCTGGCTGACAGGTGTGCACCCTCTCAAGAAAACCCATTTGATCCAACTCTGGGTAATTATCGGAATCAAATGATTACCTATGCAGCTCAAAAGAAGGTGGTGATTATGCCAGATTACCTCGGTTTTGATACCCAACAGCAACTACAGCACTATTTTATTGCTGAGCAAGAGGCATATAGCATACTGAGTGCTGCTAAGGCTTTTTTTTCAGCTATTGAGGATAATTTACTGACAGCAGATGTACATCCCAAAAAAATATTTGTTGGAGGGTATTCTCAAGGGGGACACTCAGCATTTGCAACAGCTGATTATGTTGAATCATTATTCCCAGAAATAGAAATCTTAGGAGTAATGGGACATGGTCCCACGACAGATGTGTTGAACACATTACGATCCAATCCTAATTTAGCCCCATACATTTTTACAGCGTATCAACAATACTACCCTGAATTCTCACCTACAGATATGTTGCAACCAAACTTTTTGAGTTCACTGAGTGAAGCTGAGCGAGTCTGTGCAGACGAGGGATTTGGATATAATTCTGTCACAGCTGAGCGAGTCTATACTGCTGATTTTTGGGAGGCGTTACAACAAAAAAGTGTGGCCAGCAAGTTTCCGGTTTCTGGTGTGTTCCTTGCCCAAAATGCTGTAGGTGCCCGATTCACAGACATTCCAGTTTTTGTAGCCCAAGGGGTAGAGGATACTATTGTAACGCTAGAGGATCAAACAGTTTTTGTGGAACAAATGTGTCAACGTGGAATATCTGTGAGTTATTTTCTGTATGACAATCAGCAGCATTTTTTTACTCGACAGCGCTCATTTGAAGATACACATGAATGGATGAATACTCTCTTAGAGGGCAAATCTCCATCAGGGTGTGTAACTCAGCGGGTAAATAGTTAGTGAATGGTTGATATTCTTTCCTAAAAATTGTGTACAATCAACGCCATATGTCCATGTTTAAGCCAACAACTGCAAAAACCCCTGAAGATTATATTGAGCAACTTGATGAACTAAGGAAAAGTCAAATCCAACAGATACACGATTTTATCCAACGCACAGTACCTGATCTGACCCCACATATTAAAAGTGGCATGATTGGCTATGGAACGTATCACTACACTTATAAAAGTGGACAGGAAGGAGATTGGCCAATTATTGCGCTGGCCAGCCAAAAAAGTTACATCTCCATGTACGTGTCATGTGTGAACAAAGATGGAACCTATTTAGCTGAGTATTACAGCGAACAGCTTCCCAACGCAAGTGTGGGGAAGAGCTGTATTCGCTATAAAAATTTTGATCAGATTGAATGGTCAGTTTTAGCAGAGGTGTTTAAGCAAGCACGTGAGTTGCAAGGTTAATTTTCTGTGTCGCTGACAAGGATCACAGCTTACAATAAAATTCGTGCATCTAATACTCTCACTCCTTGACCCTTGGGTAGTACGAGCAATGGATTCACATCCAATTCTTTGATTTCGGGAACATCGATTACCAATTGAGACAGTCTTCCTAACACTTCGACCATTTTTTCTATATCAAAAGCTTGTTGACCGCGCGTCCCTTGAAGAATTGGATAGGATTTTAATTTTTTGACCATGTGCTGTGCGAACTCTTCAGTTAACGGTGCGTATCCAAGTGAAACATCCTTGAAGACTTCCACAAATATTCCCCCCAGACCAACCATTAATAATGTGCCTAAGCCTTCGTGTTTATTAGCTCCCAAGATGAGTTCCATTCCTCCTTGTGGTGCCATTTCTGCAATGAGCGCACCTTCTAATCTAGCAGTCGGAATATTCTTATGGACTCGTTCTAATAATTCTTGAAATTTGGCTGGAATATCTGCTGGCTCGATATTGAGCATGACTCCACCTGCATCACTTTTGTGAAGAATGTCAGGGGAAATAATTTTTAACACTACTGGTGTCGTAAAATGTTTACTTGCTTGAATTGCTTCTTCTTTCGAGAACACTGTATCAGTTTTGAGAAGCGGGAAACCATACGCGGCCAGTACTTTCGAAGCTTCAGCTTCTGGGAGATGTGTTTTACCAAGTTGTTTTGCTGTGGTGATAATTTTTCGCGCAGTATCAGCATCTACCTGTTCTAACGAAAATGCTTTTTCTTTTGGTGACTGGCTCCAGTTATAAAATTGTTCCATGCTGGCTAAGCCCCGAGCAGCTAATTCAGGGAAGGCAGTTGTACTAACGTGGCCCTGTTCCATAACTTGAATCGCATGATCCACTGCTTTTTTTCCCATAAAACTGGCTATCACGGGTTTTTGAGTTTTCTTCCGGAACTCAATCAATGCTTGGGCTGTTTCTTCCACTTCAGTCATGGTTTGAGGGGTGAGCAACACCATCACCGCTTCGGTGTTTTCATCTTCAGCCAGTACATTAAGTGTCTGTTGGTATCGATCAGCTTTGCCATCACCTAAAATATCCACTGGGTTATGGGTGCTGGCGGCAGCTGGGAGGAAAGATTGCAGCTTTTCAACAGTTTGGTTACTTAATTTGGCGAGTTGTAAGCCACTACTGACAACAGCGTCCGTAGCCAGTACCCCGGGACCACCCGCATTGGTAACGATAGTCACATTTTTCACTTGAGTCACAGTATTCTTTGAAAAAATATCTAGGAATTCAAAAAATTCTCGGATTGTATTGGCCCGAATCACACCACTTTGTGCAAATAGTGTTTCATAAGCGGCATCGCCACCCGACAACGAACCGGTATGTGAAGCAATGGCAGCTGCTCCAGCGTCCGTGCGACCAGATTTTAGAATAATAATTGGTTTAGGATTTTCTCCTTGTGTGACTTCTTTGGCGACTTTGATGAATTCAGGTGCATTCTCTAGTTGTTCAACATACATTCCGATGACTTTGGTTTGGCTATCTTGTGCAAAATACTGAAGCAAAGATATTTCATCCACACATGCTTTGTTACCAATACTCATAAATTTGGAGAAGCCTAAGCTAAAGACCGCGGCATAGTCCAATACACTGGAACATAAAGCCCCACTTTGAGAAATAAATGCAATATTGCCGAACTCGGGCATAATGCCAGCAAAAGAGGCATTCATAGTGATTTCTGGATTAATGACACCTAAACAATTTGGCCCAATGACAGCGATGTTTTTTTCTCGACTTATTTGACGAATTTCATCTTCCAAATCTTGTCTGCCGACTTCTTTGAAACCTGCTGAAATAATGATGGCCCCTTGGGCACCCTTGTCTGCTGCTTGAGAAAGAACATCTGGTACAAATTTGGCTGGTACGGCAATTAACGCTAAATCAATATTTTCTGGAATGCTTTCGATGGCGTTATACACGGGGAGTTGGAATAATTCGGTAGTGTTGGGGTTAACTGGATAAATTTTCCCTGAGTATTTTTGTTCTACTAAATTTTTGACTAAGTCATTCCCGACAGTATTTGGAGTGCGGGATGCTCCAATCACTGCGATAGATTGAGGATAAAATATTGCGTTGAAATTCATACAATAGATTTCTATGTATTAATAATTAATAAAATCAAAAACTTCCCCTGACTTTTAGTATTTATGAGGCTGGTTCTGTGTAAATCGTGATGTTAGAGATTATCCAATAACCACGTTGGGTAAATAGGTTTCAAATATTTTTTTTGCGTCTGCTACTTGTTGGTTAGTTGGTGTTTCCACTCCTGTTAATTCATAATTCATGCCAAGTGCTTCATATTTGTGAACACCTAATGTGTGATACGGAAGGATCTCAACTCTTTCTAGTGTTTTATAATCTTTAAAGAACTGTGCCCATTCTTCCAGATATTGTGGCTGGTCAGTCCACCCAGGAACTAAGACGTAACGTAGCCAGAGTGGCTTTCCTGAGAGTTCGCGATACTCCGCATTCCGTAAGACATTCTCATTACTTCCTTTGGTGAGTTTGCGATGCCAGTCATTGTTAATGTGTTTTACATCTAAAATCACGATGTCTGTCAGGTCATAGAGCTGTTTTACTTTTTCAGAGAAAATGACACCATTGGTATCTAACGCAACATGAAAACCACGGGCTTTTGCTTGAATAAATAGCTCCACCAATTGTTCTGCTTGGACAGTAGGTTCTCCACCTGAAACAGTGAGACCACCTTTTTGTTTAAAATATGGACGTTGTTTTTCAAGCAGCTCAATAATTTCTTCTACTGAGTACTCTTTTGTTTTATTGGTACTCAGAGGTTGAGTATCAGGATTATGGCAGTAGACACAGCGCAATGGACAACCTTGTAAGAATACAACGAGCCGTATTCCTGGGCCGTCGTGTGTACCAAATGTTTCAACTGAATGAACTTTTAACATAGATTTACATCTTTTCATGGAACGTACGTGCTATCACTTCCATCTGATGTTCACGACTGAGACGAATAAAATTCACAGCATAGCCTGAAACTCGAATCGTGAGTTGTGGGTACTTTTCTGGATGGTCCATGGCATCGAGTAATGTGTCTCTATTCAAGACATTCACGTTGAGATGGTGTGCATTTTTTGCAAAATAGCCATCCAGCAAATCTGCCAAGTTATCAATTCTGTCAGCTGAAGTATTTCCAAGTGATTTGGGGACAATTGAGAAAGTATTAGAAATACCATCACGTGCATCCATATAATCAAGTTTAGCAACAGAGTTGAGCGAGGCAATTGCCCCGGAATTATCACGACCGTGCATAGGGTTGGCTCCTGGGGCAAAAGGATCTCCTTTTTTACGTCCGTCTGGAGTTGCGCCAGTTTTTTTGCCATACATCACATTTGAAGTTATCGTTAAAACAGAAAGCGTGGGTGTGGCATTGCGATAAATGTGGTTTTTACCGAGTTCTTGGTTAAAATCATGGACCAACTCTTGGGCAATTTGATCGACTTGATCATTATCATTACCGTACTTGGGGTACTCACCCTCAACAATAAAATCAATTGTTACTCCTTGATCATTTCGAACAGGTGTTACGGAAGCGTAGCGAATTGCAGACAATGAATCAGTTGTGACACTCAATCCGGCAATCCCAAACGCCATATTGCGTTTGATGTGACTGTCCATAAATGCCAGCATAGAACGTTCATAGTAATACTTGTCATGCATGTAATGGATGACATTCATGGTATTAACATATGAATTTGCAATATGAGCCATCGCTTTGTCTAGCCGTCTCCGCACTTCATTATACTGAAGTGGACCATCTGGAAGCGGTTCAATACCAGGGACTAACTCAATACCAGTGATTTCGTCTTTCCCTTCATTCAATGCTAGTAAGAGTGTTTTGGCTAAATTGCATCGAGCTCCAAAGAACTGCATCTCTTTGCCAGTCTCCATCATTGATACACAACAGGCAATACAATAATCATCGGTATTTCCTGCTGTACACATGACATCATCATTTTCATATTGGACAGATGATGTATCGATTGACACTTTACTACAGAATTTTTTGAAGCCATCGGGAAGTTTTTCCGACCAAAGAACGGTTAAGTTAGGTTCAGGTGCTGGGCCGAGATTGTAGAGGGTTTGGAGAAAACGGAAACTTGTTTTAGTGATTTTATGTTTGCCATCTTTCCACAACCCACCAATCGCTTCGGTTACCCAAGTCGGATCCCCTGCAAAAATTTCATCATATTCGTGCATGCGCAAATGGCGTACCAGTCGTAATTTCATCACAAAATGATCAACTAATTCTTGAGCTTCAGCTTCAGTTAACGTCCCTTGTTGGAGGTCTCTTTCGATAAAAATATCAAAGAAACTACTAACATTGCCTAAACTCATGGCAGCTCCGTCTTGTTCTTTGACAGCTGCTAAATAGGCAAAGTAGGTCCACTGAATAGCTTCTTGTGCTGTCTGTGCTGGTTGACTGACATCGTACCCATAACTCTGTGCCATCAGTTTTATCATTTCTAAAGCAACTATCTGTTCAGAAACTTCTTCACGTAGGCGAATCAAGTCTTCTGTCATGACTCCGGTCAGTTTTTTCAGATCGGACTTTTTTGCTTGAATCAGTCGATCAGCGCCATATAATGCTAATCGGCGATAATCTCCAATAATACGACCACGGGCATAGTTGTCAGGCAAGCCGGTCACGATTCCCGACTTACGCAGGTTACGCATTTCCTCGGTATATGCTGAAAAGACACCATCATTATGTGTTTTACGGTAATTTTCACACATATCAATGACATGTGCGTCGAGTTCATAACCGTGTTGTTTACAGGCTTCTGCCACTACACGCCAACCACCAAATGGTTTAATAGCACGTTTCAGGGGTTGGTCAGTTTGAAAGCCAACAATTTTTTCTAATTCCTTATCAATATAGCCAGGCTTATGGCTGGTAATAGTAGAAACTGTTTTGGTGTCAATGTCTAATACACCACCTTTGTGTCTTTCTTGATCAAGCAGTTGTAACGCTTTGTTCCATAACCGCTTTGTGATGTCACTTGCTGGATGCAAAAAAGACTCGTCACCTTCATAGGGTGTAATATTAGTATAAATAAAATCGCGGACATCAATTTCTTGTTGCCATGTATTTGTTTTGAAAGACATAGATCCTTTCACTGCACACAAGTGTTTGTAAGGATAGAAGGTTTCATCTTACTCCCGGAGGTAGAAGAGTGCAGTGACCCTGGTCACTTTTTTAAAAATGAGCGTATAATCAGCTCATGAAAGACCTTGCTCTACAGCAAAAAGTCATTGAGTTTTTTGCTGACTATACGCGTCAAGTATTTGGACCACGGCATATTATTGTGCCTGCCTTTAGCCAACCTTCAGGTGTGTATTGTGTAAAGAATGGTCATGTCAAGCAATACTCACTCACCCCAGAAGGTAATGAATTAATCGTCAATATATATAAGCCTGGAGCTTTTTTCCCCATGATTTGGGCAGTCACTGATCGACCCAATAATTATTTTTTTGAAGCGATGGATGAAGTAGTTATATATAGAGCTCCAAGACAAGAGGTGTTACGGTTTTTGCAATCTGAGCCAGCTGTTTTGTACGATTTGTGTAAACGTCTCTATATTGGATTAGACGGAGTTCTTCAACAAATGACCTTTAATTCTGTATCTGATGTCAGAAAAAAAGTAGTTGCTACACTCCTTATGTTGGGAAAGAGATTTGGAACTGTTGCAGAAAACTCAATAGTTGTGGATATGTACATCACCCATAAAGAAATAGGTTTATTTTCTGGTACGAGCCGGGAAACAGTGACTAGAATGCTTCATCAACTCCATGAAGAAGGCCTCATTGAGATCCAACATAAGCAATTGACCCTCCTGGATGTTAAGAAACTGGAAGAAGTCCTGGTACAGTAGATAATATGGAGTTTACTGTTTACTATAGACTCTCTGTTTTTGTTGTAGCTGATCACGAACTGTCATCAAAATTCGACCCAACATATTCAGTCCTTCAGTAAGTTGTGGTTTATTGTCTGTATTGTTTGTTCTAGAATCAGTGCTCATTCCCCAAAATACGTCATCCCAAGTATTGCCTTCGATCAACACATGCTGATCAGTAGCTAACAGTGCTCTTTGGAGTTCTGGGTCTTGAAATTTTTTGAGTACTAACTCAGTCATTATTTCGAGTTTTAATGCACGACTCCAATCAGCTCGGATGAGTGGTGAAAGTCTTAGTGAGAGATGTTTAATTTGACCAGGTGTAATGTTTGGATTTTGAAAAATTTCTGAAAAAGAGAGGTGAATATATTCTTCTTCTAAAATATCACTGACATCGAGATCAGTAGGGATGAAAGTGGAATCTAAGTGAGAAAATTTTGTCCATTGATACGCATGTTCGACAGTTGGAAAAGTTTTGTTTTCATACCTAATCGAGACAGGCCAGAAATTTGATAAAAAGCTACCTCGAAAAACGGTGTACGGACTGTTTTCTGCTACTGCTTTGCGGACTAATCGAGAACTAGGGTATTGCAGGAGATGCCTTCGAGCCGATAGGTAGGTATGATGGGATGAAAGGGGAAGGTAGGAACGAGCCTCTTGTTCCAGTGCTCTAGCTAAATGTGTTCTCCCTGATTCGTTAATCACGTTACTGCCCGCTCGATAATGTCCCGCTGGATGATCAGAAGCAGTGACTGGCAAAATACCCGAATGAAAAGTTAAAAATGACAATTCTGGAAGTGTAGTATGATTGTTTCTCTGGAGTTTTAAGCGAGATCTTTTTATATCTGCTTCAATGACATAGGCAGGTATATCCGGGAATCCTTGTTCGCTCAGAGCCTTTTTAAGGTGTCGGAGTGTGTTGCCTGTGGCTGTATTGTCATCAACAATGATACCTTCTGAACCTTGTGGAATACTCGACAATTGATGGTAGAGTAGGTCCTGAGTATTTGTTTCTATTTTTGAATGAAAGGTAGATGCTGCAACAAGATGTACTGGAACCTGAGTGTGCTTTTGTTTATACACATACTGCAGTACAAAAGCAGCTTCTGTTCCGCCAGCAGGTAAACCGATGATCCAGTCTGGGGTTGGATGATGTTTTGCGATTGCTAGAGCAGTGGAAACCATGCGAAGAGGATTACTACACTCTGCTAAACGAAAGCTTTTTCTGGGGAGCTGAGTGTATAAGGAAGTAAACTTTTTGATATGGATACTGAGAGCATCTGCGAGTTGTGTATTCCGAGGGATATTTTGTCCGGCGGCAAAAGCATACCAA
>CAZULU010000009.1:11913-16864 GCA_964621585.1 uncultured Pseudomonadales bacterium | reverse complement strand
AAGTGCCATTTGTGTCACTTTTTGTAATCCCATACTTGTTGTATTTCCCATTAATTATTGGCTTTTTGTATGCAATGGTGTTTATGCCAATTCTTGAAGCCCAACGAGCAGCTTTTGCCCTTATCTTTAACTCAGTTGTTTGTTATGTGTTTTTTATTTTCATCCCTACTCAGATAGAAGAATACCGTATTCAACATAGTGACTTTTTTAGTCGACTTGTGGCAAAAATCCATAAACATGATAAACGGTTTAATGCGTTTCCCAGTGGGCACGTTTCGTATTCGTTGATCTGTTTACTCTTTGCTCTCTCGTGGAGCCATATATGGGGAGTGACACTCTTGCCGTTAGTGTTCATGATTTTTTTCTCAACGGTATTTATTAAGCAACATTATGTTCCGGATATTCTGGGTGGATTGGCCTCTGGTAGTGTTTCCTTTTTTCTCGCGCTATGGTTAATTCAATGATATGATAGCCTCATGAATAGCCAAGACAAACCGCAACTGCTTTCTGAAGTTATTGAAGAAATGTCTCAGCAACTGACCTACGAGTTGGCGCAGCATGCAAACTTAGTCCCTGGTGAAGGAAATGTAGATGCTAAAGTGATGTTCATTGGTGAGGCTCCCGGAGCTGATGAAGATCGTCTGAAGAGACCATTTGTTGGCCGCTCTGGGCAGCTATTGCGAGCGAACATTCGAAATATTGGATGGCAAGAAGAAGCTGTGTATATTACAAATGTAGTCAAACACCGCCCTCCAGATAACAGAGATCCATTTCCAGCTGAGATCGAGGCGAACAAGCCATTTCTGAATCGCCAGATAGATATCATTGATCCTGATTTAATTGTGACTCTTGGACGGTATAGTATGGCCAAATTTTTTCCCGACAAAAAAATAAGTCAAATTCGAGGAAAAGTATTTCGTATCCGATGGTATGGGCGTACCAAATTTGTTCTGCCGTTGTATCATCCTGCGGCTGCTCTTCGAAATCCTACCATGAAGCAAGCGTTTGAATCAGACTTTATGAAGTTGCCAAAAATTTTAAAGTGGATTCAGGAACAACAACCAACTATTTCCTTGGAAGACAACGTAAAAGAATTCTTGTTATAGCTGATAAGAAGCGATTATCGTAAAATAAGCACCAAATGATTTTTGTGTTTCTAACGATTTTTTTGTTTGCGACGTTGATCGCGCTTTTCATTTATCGTTTTAATGGTCGGAAGAAGATCTTTTCTTTCGATTTGGTACAGTTTATCTATCTCTTTATCATTGCTCCCACCATTTTTATTTGGTTGAAGTCATTTTTCTTTTACACTGTTCGTCAAGAAATATCGTATACCCTTACTTTAAATCAGTTTTTCTTCTTGGATACCTTATTAAGTGTGGTAGGTTTATTTTTGTTTGGAATTCTAGCAATTCATACCATTACAAAAGTGTTTAAACTAGAGAAGACTAAAGATCCTTTTGCAGATATTTACCAAATTTCTGAGTATTTCCATTTGTGGTGGTCACATGTACTGATGTATGTCGGCGGATTTGGGTTGTTCACTTTAGTTTCCTTGTTCAATCTTTTCTTTCCTTTTCCCAACGGAAGCGTTTTGCTAGAACGGCCACTTCTTGCCATCAGCGGGAGTATTTTTGGCTTAGTAGTGTATTTTGCGGTATGGACCTCTGATCCGCTCCAGCATCGACGAAGTTTCATGCGCTTAATGAAACTTTGTTATGTGTTTTTCTTTTTGTTTCATGTGCTCTTATATTTTGCGATTACACCAGAGTTTTCTACACGATATGTGTTGTACTGGTTTAGTTTTTTTACCTTCTTGACGATGGTGAGTTGCGTATTCTTTCTCCATAAATCCTCACGAGCGCTCCGGTTTAGAAATTCACTATTACACGACGGGTGGGGAGATAATGAATTTCAGTTTTTTACTTCCAACAATTCAACCAAGAAGAAATCAAAATCCGGTAGATCATAAGAAATTGTGTTTTTATTTCAAAATACTGGTACACTAAGGGAGAAAATCTTCGTGAGGAAGAGTCGCTTCCAACGAGAAATTAGTAATAAAGATTTACGATATAGAAAGAAAGGGTTGCCATGAGTAAATTACGCATTATTCCGTTAGGTGGCATGGGAAACGTCACCAAAAATATGTTTGTGTATGAATATGAAGACGAAATGCTAATTGTCGATTGTGGTATCGGTTTTCCTGAACTCAATATGCATGGAGTTGATTTGCTCATTCCAGATGCAACATACATCAAAGATCAATTAGCTGCTGGAAAGCGCATCGTTGGTATGGTATTGACCCATGGTCATGATGACCATATTGCGGCTACGGGCTATATTGTCCCAGAAATTGGCGGAGATTTTCCGATCTATGCATCTCCGTTAACTGCAGCCTTTGCAGAGCAACGGATGCTCGACCATCATTTAGAAATTGGTATTAATGTCTTACGAGATCGCAAACCAGTTCAGCTGGGAGTCTTTACCATCGAGTCAGTGGCCATGACCCACTCTGTTCCGGACACCAAACATTATATTATTCGCACTCCAGAAGGTATTATTTATCACGGTTCTGACTTTAAGCTGGATGATCATCCTGTGGATGGTGTTAAGCCAGATTACGAACGTATTGAAGAGATTGGTAAAGAGGGAATTCTGTGTATGATGGTTGACTGTTTACGCATTGAAAACACCGTAAAGACGAAGTCTGAATCCACTGTTCAACAAGCTTTTGAACGAGAAATGGCTGACGTACAAGGCAAAATTGTGATCACGCTCATGAGTTCACATATTCACCGGATTCAGCAAGCTGTCAACGTTGCGCTCCAATTAGGTCGAAAAATAGTGTTCATTGGGCGATCAGTTGAGCAAAATGTAGAAGATGCTTTATTGCTGCACAAATTGAACTTATCACGCAAGGACGTGATCGATAAAAGAGAGATCGAAAATGTTGCTGACAATAAGCTCTGTTTAATTGTTGCTGGTAGTCAAGGTCAAGAAGGATCTTCTTTAATGCGCGCAATTTTTGGAGAACATCCCGTTTTACGTATCAGCCCTCATGATAAGGTGATTTTCTCTGCTGATGTGATTCCGGGTAATGAACAGCCTTTTTATGGAGCAATTGACGAGCTCTCCAAGAACGAAATTGATGTAACGTATCCAGACATTGCTCCTGATCTTCACGTTTCGGGTCACGCTTCAGCGCCTGAACAACGTAAGTTAGTAGAGCTGGCGAAACCTCAATATGTCTTTCCTATTGGGGGTGCGTATCGACATCGCAAATTATTTAAAGATTTGATGGCGGAAGTGGGGTATGAGTCCCATCAAGTTCTTATGCCAGATAATGGTGAAGTACTAGAGTTTGAGCAAGGAGCGTACTCAGTTGGTGAAAAGATATTCTTGAGAGAACTCATGGTTGATGGAAAAGGGATTGGCGATGTAGGGACCGTAGTACTAACGGATCGCCGCGCAATGGCACAAGATGGAATGTTAGTTCTTGTTATCCCTAGAATTCAGGGGGAACTAGAGCTTGGTAGGATCGAGGTTATTTCTCGTGGTTTTGTCTTTATGCGTGAGTCTCAAGAGTTTATTGAGCAAATTAAGCAAGTCGTAGCTGAGATTGTTGTTGATCTTCAAAAAGAGGGAGTACACCACGAAGAGATGAATCGACGTATTGAACGACGCTTAACTCGACGCTTAGATAAAATTATTGGTCGAACACCACTGATTTTACCAGTATTTTTAGACCTCGACTAATATTCGACAAATACCTTACCACACTGTACTATTTCTTGATATTGAGTGTAAAGAAGATGTATGATGGGGATATTCGTTTTTTCATATCAATTACAGTGTTTGAAATCTGATGATTTGAAATTTGGAACGTACAAAATATGGGATTATTCGGTAAAAAATCACGTCGTGGTCGAAAAAAAGGTGGCTTAAAACTCAAGCTACGTACTGAAACGATCCATTCTTTGGCAGCAATTTTAATGTTTGCTTTGGGTGGGTTGGTGATCATTTCCTTTTCCGGCCAAGGCGTCATTCTCTCGGCAATTAATGCCTTGTTAGTGCAAAAGTTTGGGATTGCCACATTACTCACTCCTTTTGTCTTTTTCTCAGCTGGATTAGTGTTTACGCAACTCAAATGGGCGTTTGCCAAGCCGCATACACTATTAGGAACAATTCTTATTTTTCTCGGATTGATGGGCATGTTTCAGGGTGGAGAGATTGGTCAACAAACCTTTTCGAATGTGGCATTGTTAGTACAGCCCGCAGGTGCCTATTTGTTGTTTGCACTCCTGTGTTTTGCTGGATATCTGATTATTACCCAGACTTCCATTCAAGAAATTGTTGAAGGTGTTGTAGCGTTATTCCCTGAAAAGAAGGAGTCCGATGATGAAGAAAAAGCAGGAGGTTTATCATTACCTAAACTGCCATTTGGTCAAGGATTTAAAGTCAACGCCGGAGGATTATTAAAAGAAGGTGAAGGCGAAGAAACTAAAGAACCAAAGCAAGAACCCAAATTTGCTGTGGTTGAGAAAAAGCCGGAGGAGCCCAAAAAAGATTTACCAGAACAAGTTTTGGCAAATCAGCCAGGCCAAGAACAGGTCTGGGAATATCCACCAATTTCTTTATTATCAGCCAAGTCTGGAGCGAAAGCTGATCGAGGTGATGTCAAGCAAAATGCTGATATTATTGAGTCAACCCTTGACTCCTTTGGAATCAAGGCAGAGGTTGTGGAAGTTAATTTAGGTCCAGCAGTCACTCAGTATGCTCTAAAAATTAACCTTGGTACGAAGTTAACAAAAGTAACTGCACTCGCCAACGATTTGGCTTTAGCGCTTGCTGCACCCACGGGTCAGATTCGTATTGAAGCGCCAATCCCTGGACGTTCCTTGGTCGGTGTCGAAATCCCTAATCGATCAGCGGAAATGGTAGGCTTAAAGAC
>CAZULU010000009.1:2449-11813 GCA_964621585.1 uncultured Pseudomonadales bacterium | reverse complement strand
TATAACGGCATCCCACACTTGTTGACGCCTGTGATTGTGGAGCCAGACAAAGTGGTATCAGCGCTGAAGTGGGCGACGGCAGAAATGGATCGTCGATATAAAACTCTTGCTGAAGTAGGAGTCAAAAATATTGAAGGATATAACGAATTGGCGGGTTTTCAGGCCATGCCATACATTGTGATCATTATTGATGAATTGGCCGATATTATGCTGTTTGCGCCGGCTGAGGTAGAAGAATGTATTACTCGTATCGCCCAAATGGCCCGGGCAGTAGGTATGCACTTACTCTTGGCTACTCAGCGTCCCTCTGTTGATGTTATCACTGGTTTGATTAAAGCCAACATCCCGACTCGCATTGCGTTCAACGTTTCTTCCATGACTGACTCTCGCGTCGTATTAGACATGCCAGGAGCAGAGAAGTTGCTTGGAAAAGGTGATATGTTATATATCCCGCCCGATCAATCAAAACCATCTCGTATCCAAGGGGCGTTTGTCTCTGAGCAGGAAACACGGAACTTAATTGATTTCATCAAATCTCAAACCGAAGAAGTGAAATACGAAGAAGATATTACCACCAAATATAAAGCTACCAAAGTTGGCGGCAAGGGTGGGGGCCTGGGTGGTAGCGATGATAAGGATGATTTGTTTGATGAAGCAGTCCGAATCTTCTCTCAGTACGACAAAGGCTCAGCCTCGCTGATTCAGCGACGATTATCAGTTGGTTATGCTAGAGCTGCTCGGATTTTGGATCAACTACATGAGCATGGGATTGTTGGTGAAGCCGAAGGCAGTAAGCCACGTGAAGTCAATCTTCAGGCAGCCCAACAATACTTGCAGAGTTTAGAGAGTGTGAGTGAGTGAAGATTTACTGATTCTCTCGCACCCAACTCTTCCCATTAAATGTATAAATCTCCCCAGTGACAGCTTGCACTCTTATGGCGCCATTTTCTCTTTCCATAACGAGGATCTTACTTAACTCAATATTGAGTTCACCAAAAGATAAGCGTAGCGGTTTATTAGCCTTATCGAGACTTCGGGTTACTCCGTGTCCATAATTAGCAATATCAATAGTTTCTAGAACTCCCATAATACTCCTTTATTTTGGAAAAGAAGGATTATATCTTATAGTCTATGCTATTGCAATACTGTTGAGTTCTTTGTGAGCTGAATTGTGTTTCTGATGGTATAGAGTAATTCGTCAACAAAAAAATCCTACACAAGTAGGATTTTAAAAAAGTGGAGATGAGGGGTAATGAACCCCTGTCCGTATACACAGCATCGACATCATCTACAGATATAGTTCACCTTTCGAATGGCAAACACAAGTAAGTGAACCAACTTTGTTGTTTACCCGCGGTTCTTAAGACTTAGATCACTGCGGAACCGTACGAAGTGATAGTCACACGAACTAAGTTTTCACTCAACATGCTCCGCTCGTGAGAGAGACATCTTGAATGCCATGCTTAAGCAGCGTATGCGTAAGCTGGAGTAAATGCACTGGCGATTTCTCGACCGAATGCTTTTACTTTACTGAGAATAGAATCTGCAGTTATGTTGTTGACGCTGTTTTACATCTTTCTTCGTCAAAGATGATCTGCAGATGTTAATGTGCCTACACGTCGAGTCAATACATCCCCAACGGTTATCCTTTAATTATAGCATAAAATTAGCAAAAAGTCCATCTCACCAGGCTTAAAGTTGAGTCAATCTAAAGTGAAGGTGTGTAAGAATTATTTCACGTTTCTTCTGTATATCTACCTTATGACATGGTCAGATACACAACTCCGCGAGTTACTCAAACAGTATTTCGGCTTTAGTCAATTTCGTTCACCCCAGGATAAGATAGTGCACTCAATTTTATCTGGACAGGATACTTTTGTACTGTTACCAACAGGTGCTGGGAAATCATTATGTTATCAGTTCCCGGCAGCGGTCTTGCCGGGATTAACGCTAGTTTTTTCTCCACTGATTGCTTTGATGAAAGATCAAGTGGATCATCTCACTGCTCATGGTATAACGGCCGGGTGTATCAACAGCACAATGACGAGGGAAGAATTACGGCATACTGCTCGCCAAGTCATTCGTGGTCAACTAAAACTATTGTATTTGGCACCAGAACGGTTAACGATTTTGTCTTTTGTTTCTTGGCTACAGCGGCAGACAATTTCTTTGATTGCAATTGATGAAGCCCACTGTATATCGGAATGGGGACACGATTTCCGGCCAGATTATTTGCAGTTGGCCAGTCTCCGAACACTATTTCCCTCTATTCCCATCATCGCCTTAACTGCCAGTGCCGTGCCTCAATCCAGAAGAGACATCGTCAACTTATTGCGATTGAAAGATATACAAGTGTTTCAAACCACTTTTAACAGGCCTAACTTACACTATGTCATTCGATCAACAGAAGCTCGGTGGGAAGAGGTATTGTATTGGCTACGGAGATATCAAGGCAAATCAGTGGTTGTATATTGTGTAGCACGCAAGACAACCGAGTTGGTAGCAGCAGATTTACAACAGCTGGGTTTTTTAGCACAGGCTTATCATGCAGGGTTACCAAAAGAGAAGCGAGAGCAAATTCAAGAGGAATTTGCGAGAGATGTGATCAAAGTAGTGGTTGCCACTATCGCCTTTGGTATGGGAATTGATAAGCCCAATATTCGTTTGGTAATTCATTACGATTTACCCAAATCTTTAGAAGGCTATTATCAAGAAACAGGCAGAGCAGGTAGGGATGGGTTGAAGAGTTTTTGTGTGTTGTTCATGGAAAAAGCCAGTGACTCTGTACATCAGCGTTTTATTGCCAAAATGACGGATAAACATGCTCAAAAAATTGCTCAACAAAAACTTCAAAGAATGTTGAAATTTACTCAAGCCAACACATGCCGAAGACGGATGCTGCTCGATTACTTCGCTGAACACTTTCCCCTACGAAACTGTCAGAGTTGTGATGTCTGTGTGCCTGAATATAGAAAATTACACCATCAATTGAAGGAAAAAGAAGCTGTGTATTCAGGCGCTGTATTTGAGCAGTTAAGAGTCTTGCGTAAGGAGATAGCATTGGCAGAAGAAGTGCCAGCGTTTGTGGTATTTAGTGATCATAGTTTACGCGAAATGGCCACCTATTTGCCATCAACCTTGGAGGAGTTCACAAAAATATCAGGGGTTGGGAATTTTAAGTTAAAAAAGTATGGCAAGCAATTTATTACACTGATCATTACGTTAACCAACGAATATTTGCTACAGTCAACGCCCGTGCCTTCAGCTTTAAGAACGCAAAAGTTATCAACTTTACAGTTGCAAAAAGGCTGAGTTTATTTGCCATGGGCAAACACCACACCATACACTTTGAATGCTCCATGCGCTTTGAGCACTTTGGCGGCTTCGTTCAGTGTTGTGCCGGTGGTAGTGACGTCGTCTATGAGTGCAATAGTTTTCCCGACTATCTGTTCAGGATTTATAATTGCAAAGGCATCGATTAAATGTACCAACCGTTCTTGTCTATCTAATTGGGCTTGTGGACTGGTAGCTATCGTACGAATAAGTGTGGGTTGATATGGAATCTGAAGCCATTTGGCAAGTTGCTTTGCTAGTAACTCCGCCTGGTTGAACCCTCGCATGTTTTGTCGTGTCGGATGTAGGGGGATAGCTGTGAAAAGATCAATATCATCTGGAAAAGGAATACGCTCCACCATCAGTTGAACTAACGTTTGTGTGAGTGAATATGCAGATTTGTATTTAAAGCAGGCAATGAGTTTTCGAGCACCTGTGGCATAGGTGCAACAGGCAAATAACTGATCGAGTTCAGGGTTATCAATTTCGATTGGAATGGGTTGGGTGTAATAACGTTGCTTATATTGGCACTGAGAGCAGAGATAAGAACCTATTCTTTTACACTGTAGACAACATGGTGGAAAGAGAAGGTCGAGCAGAAAATTGAACATGCTTGTAGTTTATGAACAAATTATGGCAGGAAGATGACACAAATAGATGTAAGAAGTCCCGCATTTTGCGGGATCCGCCAACGGCGGTGATAAGTTGTAGGATGTAAGATGTAGGCTGACAGTTTTTTTGTATTTCTATTACTCGAAAAAGTGGGCAATTCTGATATACTAACGTCTATTCGTAAAGGACTTGTAGCTCAGTTGGTTAGAGCGCACGATTCACATTCGTGAGGTCACAGGTTCGAATCCTGTCAGGTCCACGTTTTCCTTTATTTTTTCTTTTTAGTGTCTTGAAATTGTTGTTGTTGTGTGTGTGATGGCCTTAAAAAGATCACTCCAAGAAGTACAATAGAGAAAAGACACCATATGGCTGGTGCTTCGTTGCGATCAGAGGTCAATAAATGAGCAAGTAATGGGCCGAAAATAAAGTGGTATGCAGAAATACGCCAAGCTCCATAAAAAATGGGTAAAATAAATACAGGTATAAAATAGATCAGATACCCAGGAATAATGCCCAGCAAAGGAAGTCTCCAAGCCTGATGCCAGTCACCTCGATAGGTGCATACATCTGCTCCACATAATGGATCCCCAATTCTACAGAGCCATTGTTGAGGAATATTCCATGTCATAGGAATCAACATTTTGATAAGCAACAAGAAGGTAGCGCTAAGAGCAACTATCATGGCGAATTTATACCACTTCTTTCTCTGCTGTTCGGAAACAAAAGACATGATAAAGGCGGTAAAAACAGGTGGTTGAAAAGTGATGTGTAAGTAACTCAAACGCGTGAGTAATATATTTCCGCCCATATCACATTGGCCAATCCAGATATAGGAAATGGCTTGGAGCAACTCCATCAGTGTGAAGAAAGCCAAGGTAAAAACTTGAACTTTAGGATAGTTTTTCTTGGTAGCATACACAGTAGCTATTCCACCAACTGCAGTAGCTGCAATACTTGCGGAGCTGGACCAACACATGTCTATAAAAATAGCAGATCAGTTAGCTCAATCATAGTCTCAATCTCTACTTTTTGGTTTATAATACCCCTATGTCGAAAACTCAAGAAAAGACTTCTCGTGTTCCTTCAGTAGTAATCCTTGGTGGAGGAACAGGAACTTTCGTTGTCGCTTCTGCTTTAAAAAAGCTGCCAGTCCATGTGACTGCTGTGTTAACCATGGTGGACGATGGTGGTTCCAATAAAATGCTTCGCGATGAATTTGGCTTACTGCCGACTTCTGGTATTCGACAATGTATTGTGGCTTTATCGGAAAGCCCGGCGATTTGGCGGGAGTTATTTACCTATCGTTTTCACCAGGGGAACGGTATCAATGGGATGACTTTTGGGAACCTGTTCATGGCCGCGATGGCAGATATTAAAGGTGATCAGAAAAAAGGCATTGAAGAAACCTGTAAACTTTTGAAAGTTAAAGGCACTATTTTGCCAATTTCCTATGACGACTCTCGTTTAGTTGCGCAGTATCAAGATGGCACTATTCTAAAAGGGGAGCACGAAATTGATGAGCCTAGGCATGATGGCACACTGCGGATTACCAAAGTATGGACGGAACCAGAATCAACTATTTCTCCTGAGGCAAAAAAAGCGATTGAGCAGGCTGATTTGATTATTTTGGGTCCTGGTGACTTTTTTACTAACACTGCAGCCAATCTCATCATCAAAGGTGTGCCTGAAGCGATTGCTAACTCTAAAGGGAAAGTGTGTTTTATCACCAACCTCATGGCCAAGTATGGAGAAACATTTGGGTATACCCTCAAAGACTTCATGAATGATTTATCCGAGTACTTACCTTTGTCTGAGATTGATTATGTGCTGATCAACAATAATCAGAATTATCCTGTAGATATTTTGAAGTTGTATGAACAAGCGCATGACATGCCTGTTTCTGACAACATTACTGAAGCAGATGTGCAACCGAACGTCCAGTTGGTTCGGACGAATTTATTGTCCGAAGAAGTGCCAAAAGAGCAAAAGGGTGATGTACTCAAGCGCAGTGTGGCTCGTCACAGTACTAGAAAAATTGCAGAAAACATTGCCAAGATTTTAGAGAACCAAGGTTTTCAGATGAAGTAAGAGATGTTTGGCTTTCTTTTTTCGAAAGTTTTGATAAAATAATCGAATCCTTATGTCTTGGGCGGTTAGCTCAGCTGGTTAGAGCGCTACATTGACATTGTAGAGGTCACAGGTTCGAGTCCTGTATCGCCCACCGTATTGCGTAATTGCGCCATTGTTTCATCGAGTATTGTTTTCACCTCATTTGCATCATTTGCCCGTACTAACCGCTGCCTGCATTCTGATGCTCCGGGAAATTCTTTGATGTACCAGCTTAAATGTTTGCGCATGGGCATGAAAGTGAAATTCGGTTTGTGCTGAAATGTTTGTTCAAATAACTGTGCGTGTTCATACGCTACAGCAAATCGTTCCTCAAGAGTTGGCTCAATGTCTTTAAATATCCACGGATTACTCATGGCAGCTCTTCCCATCAAAATACCATCAACGCCATAATCACAAGCCTTTTCATGAGCATCTGACACGTTTTTCACATCACCATTGCCAATAATTTTGGTTGAGCTCTGCCGTACTATTTCGGCCGCTTGAGCAATTTTTTCCCAATCAGCAAGTCCAGAATACTGTTGTTTTAACGTTCGTCCATGCAGAGTAATAGCTGCAGGTTCCATCTCCAGTAATGTGGGTATCCAAGTTTCTACTACTGGTGCATCGTAGCCAATGCGTGTTTTGACTGACACAGGAATTGCTTGACGATCAGTTTGTGAAAGAATTTGTGTTGATTGTTCATTCACGCCTTGTTTAATTTCGACACTCAGAGCTAAATCATTCACAGTTTTGCCATTGACCCAGTCTTCAACCCCTGCCTTGGTTTCTTTTATAATTTCTTGAGCTAAATCAGGTGTTTTGATGAGAGCTGCTCCGCAGCCTAGACTTGCCACGTTTTTGGCTGGACAGCCCATGTTGATATCTACCCCGTCGAAACCTAGTTGACAGAGAATTGTGGCTACCATACGAAAATCAGAGGGGGTATGTCCAAAGATTTGGCCAACAATGGGTCGTTGTTCTTCTGAGTAGAGAAAATCATGCAGCAATCGTGTCGCACCGTGAGAGATGCCTTCCACATTTGTAAACTCCGTGAACATGACCGCAGGATTGCCAAATTTCTTTTGAATAACCCGAAAAGGGTGGTCAGTAACTCCATCCATCGGTGATAGGCCAATAAACCCAGCTGGTAAGTCTTGCCAGAAATTTTTCATCTGGAAATTTTATCACAACGGTGTAAATAAACGAACTCTTAACATAAAAAAGCAAGGGTAAGTCAAGCTTACCCTTGCTTAGACAACTCAAATCACTTCACTTTTGATAAAGTTTTTGCACAAGACTTACTCGTGGAATGAAGAAATCTTTGCCTTGTTGAGAAATATGTTTATCCTTCTCAAATTGCTTGGCTATGTTTTTGAGCAGAACTGATTTTACATGGTGAGTAGGGGCATGTTTTCCCACCGTCAACAAACTAATAAAGTGTGCATGAGTTGGTCGATTTTTGACCTCACCACTTTGATACAAGCTGTGGATATCATTCAGTAAGTTATCGAAGTCCAGTGGTTGTTCAATAGGCATTTCTTCAATAGGCTCAATTCTGCTTCCGTTCTCTTTACTAAAATGAAGCCAGGTTTTGAGTTGAGGCTTTTCTAATGTCCCTTCAAGAATAAAAGGAGATACGGAGCCATTTTGAGTATAGGCATATATTTCGACAGCATACTGATCTCCAGGTTCACCTTCAATTGTAAGCAAATACTTTCCTTCATCAGGTTTAGCAAGTTGGGTGATCATAAACTTCGGCTGAATAGATCCAGTTATTTGATCTGTTATACCTCCGTCAATAAATTGATCAATGGCAAGTGGGGCGCTATTCTCTTGCTCTAATGTGACATGGGCTTCCAAGTTAGAGGCTATGGTAATGTAACTCAGGTCAGTATCAGATGGTCTGAATAGCCGGAGACTTTCAAATGAATTATTGTAGAACTCGTTGTTGAGACTTGTCCTTTCTACCCAAAAAGGATCCAGTATATTGAAAGTTTCATATGATTGACCATGCCCGACTACAAAATGACCAGGGACACGAAAGATCACCGGACGCTGTTGTGCAATTTCTTGACGAACAATTTCTGAATCTGCTTGACCATATTTATACTCGAGTTTTTGCTTACCAGGGTTTGTGTCAGCAATTTGTCTTGTGAGTCTAGTTACGGCGTTCCAGTTGATTAATCCTTGTTTAATATAGCCATCTTCTTGAGTCTTCAGCCAATTGTTGAGCGTTTGGGGCGTTATCAAAGTTCCATCTGGCATAGTTGTCAGCCCATGATAGTTGAGTATCATGGCCATGGAAGTAGTTGCACAGCCGTATCCAGACATTGTTGGGTTCACTGCCCAGGGATACTGACTGATGTGGTCATACATTTCCCAATCCCAGCGAGGGTCTTTTTGAGAGAAATACGGCACATTGAGGTTTGAGTCGTCTTCTGGGTCATCCAATGAACGCACGACGACGTTATCGAAGTAGACAGTAGAAGTTGATATATTTCCCACGCTGGCTTGCAGCCCTATTTTAGCTAATGAAGTTGGAAGTAAGTTAGCATAAACATCAAGTACTAGTTGATCATTAATAAAAATTAAAACTTGGCCGTTTTGATAAAACTCGTTTTTAAAGTGATAGGTTTTGTTTGCTTCAAAGTTGAAGCTTCCCCAAGCGTTTTCTAGAAAATAGTTTTTGCCATCTACAAGTGTTTGAAAATTTATACTATTCCCTAAAATATGAACAGTATATGAGTTATTAAGATCATTCATTAGTAATATGTAGTTGCGGTCTTGAGAAGTGGAATTAGGGAAATCCATGTCAAATTCGAAAGAGAAACTATTTACACCATTTAGCGAAAAATTATCGGGTAATAGTTCTGTGACACACCCTGGTCCGTTAATTTCTATCCCTATTTTTTGATTTGTCACTTTCCATTCAGCCTTTTCCCCATTAAAAAAACAAGGTAGGTCTGAATTATTCCATTGCATACTTCTGATTTCTGACCATCCCTGGTAATCACCATCGTTAAAATCATCCATAAAGATAATACTATCATTGGCCTCTACTTGATTTGCGATCGTCAAAAAGACAAAAAGTGAAAAGATAAATGCTAATGTTCTTTTCATATAGCCCCTGTAAAATTAGTAATTTAAAGGAGTATTTCCTGTAATTCTTACAAGAAAATGAAATGACAAAAAACTTTAGAAAAATAACGAACTTTTATGATGGATATCACAAGCAAAATAAAAATAAATATTTCTATAAGGTAATTGGAAAAAACAACTTTACTTACTATTTAATAATCCGCTTAATAAG
>CAZULU010000009.1:0-2349 GCA_964621585.1 uncultured Pseudomonadales bacterium | reverse complement strand
TGGGTGTAATAACTACACCTTCATTAAACGCGCCATTATTTAGGATAGGATTACTGAAAAAGTTTGATAGAAAAGTGGGACATCTTCGTCGATATAGTTCACAAAGCTTAATTAATAGTGTGCAAAAGGTGGGATTTGAGGTCGTTTATCTGCAAAAATCAGAAGGACTATTAAGAAACACTCTTTATACAATTCCATATTTAGGCTTCTTAATAAAATTCCTCAAAGGGCCTCTCGTGCCAATATTCCATTTAATAGATAGTTTTCTGGTTAAGATATTTGGAGAGAGTCATATATATATATTAGTAAAAAAGAAACATTGATGAATCTCCTCTTCCTCTCTCGTCTTTATTCTCCACATGTTGGTGGGGTGGAAAAACATGTTGAAAAGCTTGGCATTGAGCTTCAAAAACGCGGTTACCAAATCACCATTATCACTGAACAGTTTGATCCCACATTGCCTCTTGAAGAGAAGATGAATAAAATGACAGTGATTCGCATTCCTCATGAAGTGCTTTCAAACAAATTGAAGCTTTGGAAGTGGGTAGTTACTCATCGGGCAATATTTTTCATAGCCGATATTATTCATATCCACGATGTATTTTGGTGGCAACTACCATTAAGTATTTTTCTCAGAAGCAAATCTTTTATTACTTTTCATGGATATGAGGGATCGAAGCCACCCTCAAGGCGTCAAAGGTTCTGGCATAGATTGGGTGAGGTAATGACAAAAGGAAATATTTGTATCGGAGGTTTTCATCAGAAATGGTATGGTGTAAAACCAGATAAGGTTTCTTTTGGTGCTGTAGATGTAGTGAAAAGATCTTCGCCTTCAAATCAAAAAAAGATTATGTTTTTAGGTCGTTTAGCAGAGGATACCGGAATTATGGTGTATCTAGCTGGTCTAAAAATTCTCAAAGAAAGAGGGCAGAACTGGGAACTGGATGTGTATGGAAGCGGCCCTCAGGAGAGTGTGAGCAAGGCATTTGCTAAAAAACACAAGCTTAGGGTCAACTTTTATGGATTTGTTTCAAATGCCGCAGAGAAAATTGGTGACTACCAGGTAGTTTTTGTCTCAAGATATTTAGGCATTCTCGAAGCGTTGGTGGCCCATGTTCCAGTGATTGCTCACTATAATAATCAGATAAAAGAAGATTATTTGAAATTGTCACCATTTGCGAAGTGGATTACTTGTGTGCATACACCACATGATGTAGCTGAGTCAGTACTTTCCCAGCTACAGGTTCCTGTGGCAGCAAAGCAGTGGGTAACAGAGCAGACCTGGCAAAAGATGACGGATGACTATGAAAAATTATGGAGAAAATCGTGAAAAAGGTTGTGTTTATTAATCAAACGCTTGGTATTGGTGGAGCAGAACAATTTGCAGAAGATCTTTTAGTGGGATTAGAAAAAAAAGGGATTCAGATCGAAGCCTATGTTACACACCCAACATTTAAAAAGCAGTTGGCAAATGCCGGACTAAAAACTCACAAGGTGCCGGTAGTGATTGATATTATTGGAGATTGGAAAGGGTTATTGAAAGCAATATTCCTGTTTCCCAAAGCGCTAATAGTATATTGGTCCATCATTCGTCAGTTACAGCCAAGAGATGTAATCTTGTTGTCTGGTTTTCCAGAAAAAATCATTATTTCGCTTTTTGCTCGTTGGAGAGGGAACCCTGTAATCTGGGTTGAGTATGGTCCTTTGAGTACTGTTTTTCAAAAGTTTGCGCGACTACCTTTTATATTGTATTCACTAGTTACACCAATCCCAATACACATCATCGTGCCGAGTGAAAACACTAGGAGGGATTTGGTGAAAAATATTTCAAGTGTAGAAAACAAGCTCAAAGTGATTCCTTGTGGACGACCGATCCCAGCAAAATATCCTTCAGCGGTGAGACAGCATCGAATAGTTTGTGTGTCTCGAATGGAGAAAGGAAAAGGGCAGGATATCTTAGTGCAAGCTTTTGCACAAATTATTAAAAAATATTCTGATGCCGAGCTGTTGTTAGTGGGAGAAGGTAATTTTGATAGAAACGTGAAGCAGTTAGTACAAGAACTCGAACTTGAGCAACAAGTGCGCTTTTTGGGTAGAGTGTCGGATCCCTTGGCCATTATGGCTGAGGCACATGTGTGTGTATTCCCTTCAGTGTGGGAACTGGAAGGCTTTGGTTTGGTAACTATTGAGGCGATGTCCTTAGCCAAACCGATTGTAGCCTTTCGGACCGGACCGACACCAGAAATCATTACCGATGGAGAAACGGGATTGCTGGCTGAAGAAGGAAATAGTGCAGAACTCGCAGAAAAGATCATCACTATTTTGGAAAATCCTGGTCTAGCCTCATAC
>CAZULU010000008.1:15688-17515 GCA_964621585.1 uncultured Pseudomonadales bacterium | reverse complement strand
TTTTTTAGATGACCAATTCACCGTTGAGAACAGTTTGCGAGATTATCAAGTTTCCAAGGATGCTCTTGGGCGACTTGTATTTTCACCAAAATTGCCAGAAAATACCGTCACTTGGTTAAATGCTCAGATAAAAGCGAAGCGAAAGCTTGGTAAGTTTGAACAAAATGGCAAAGGAACAATTTTTGATCCGCACACTGAAGCTTGGGTAGGAGCGGGAAAACGTAAAAGTACACAACGTAGACGTCAGTAACTACTTTTTAGGGGAAAGGAGCCACATGGCTACCATTCGTGTAGAAAACTTACCTGATGATCCCAGGAACTCTGGTCGTCGAAGGAGAATTCGAGCAGTGCAAGATCTTCGAGAAGGCCAGTCTCCGATCTTAATTGAACATGAAGATGAGAATGGTGAGAGACAAGTTACGGCAAACTTACCAGTTCGAAAAGGAGAGAAAATCCGGTACTCTCAATAAGTTGTTGTCTTGAACACTTTTTTTCTCTATAATATTCGATACAAGTGAACCAATACCTTCGGTGGGCTCCTAACCCACGTTTCACTGCATCTCACAGCAGTGGAAAGGTGATGTGGACAATCTTAACCCAAAGACCTAACACATTCGGCAGGTAGCCGTTACCATCTACTAGACCAATTCTTTAAGGATGTTTGTTAGGAGTTGGTAACAAAGTTTGGATAAGCAATTATCCAGAGAATCAACGGTGGTACCGTGCTGAGAGCACCCGTTAATACATGACAATCGTCGTGTGTTAGTGGGTGTTTTTTTGTATTTATTCATAAAAAGTTATACAGTTAATTAAGGAAGGGTCCTGAATATTCACGTCTCAAATCTTTGTGCGATTTGAATTCGACTTGACTTTCCAGGATGACATTATGAAATATTCAAAACTGTTTGGAAAAACAAGTAAAACCAAGATTGGTGGATCAGAAATGATCAGTCACCAATTATTATTGCGAGCGGGGTTCATCGCTGAGTCGGTTGCTGGCAGGTACTTCTTTTTGCCCCTGGGATGGCGCGTGCATGACAAAATCAAAGCAGTGATCAAAGAAGAAATGGATAAAGCAGCTGCTCAGGAAATGATTACGCCAGTGTTACACCCATTAGAACTCTGGAAAGAAACAAATCGTACGAGTACCACAGGCTTTGAGTTGATGAAGGTGGCCGACCGTCGAGAAGCAGAATTTGCTCTCGGTGGAACTGCCGAAGAAATGTTTGTGGATGTCGTACGAAAGTTCCGGTTGAGCTATAAAGATTTGCCATTCAATATCTATCAGTTCTCAACCAAATTTCGTGATGAAGCACGTGCACGGGGTGGACTACTACGTGTTCGCGAGTTTGTGATGAAAGATGCATATTCGTTTCATGCTGATGCGGAAGATTTCAAAAAAGAATATGACAAGATGGCTGACACCTACACGCGTATTTTTAAACGATTAGGATTAGAAACCATAAAAGTAGAAGCTGATAATGGCTACATTGGTGGAGAGTACTGTCATGAATTTCAAGTGGTTCATGATCAAGGTGAAGGACGATTCTTTGTATCAGAAGACGGTCAGTATTCAGCGCATGAAGATGTAGCGACGTTCGTCCGAGATGAGAAAAATCTGCATGAAGAAATGAAAGAGTACCAAGAAGTTGAGGCAGTGAGAGGAAACACTATGGAAGATGGTCTCAAACTCCACAACTTGCCGTTGTGGCAGCAAATGAAAGATGTAATGTTTACTGATCGGCAAGGCAATTTATATCTCGCAGTTATTCGTGGAGATTTGGATGTGAACCAAACAAAATTCGAGCAAGTCGTAGGGAAAGTGGG
>CAZULU010000008.1:13725-15588 GCA_964621585.1 uncultured Pseudomonadales bacterium | reverse complement strand
ATTTTTCAACTGGGATATCATTATTCCAAGCTAATGAAAAATGCCAACTTTGTTGATCAAGATGGTACCGAGAAGCCGTATTACATGGGATGTTACGGTATCGGTCTTGGTCGAACCATGGCAACGATTGTTGAGCAGTTCCATGATGACAAAGGAATGATCTGGCCGAAAGCAATTGCTCCGTACTCTGTGCATTTAGTATCGCTCAAAGGTGGAGAAGATAAAGCTCAACAGTTGTATGATGAACTCTTATCCAAAGGCATAGAAGTCCTTTGGGATGATCGAGAACTGAGTGCTGGTGCGAAGTTTGGTGATGCTGATTTGATTGGTATTCCTGTACGACTTGTGGTTTCAGGTCGTACCGAAGAAGGCACAGTCGAGTTTAAAATCCGTAGTGAAGACAATTCTAAAGTTATTTCAATTGAAGAAGCAATTCAATTAATTAAGGAGTAGAGTGATGTTGAGCAGAGAGATGTGAGCAATGAGTCAAAAACTCACATCTTATAACCTACATCTTACATCCCTAATGAACATTATACTCACTAACCATGCCGAAGAACGAATGCGCTATCGTAAGATGGCAAGATCAGATATTGAACGGACATTAACAAATCCTGACAAATCATTTCCAGGGAAAAAAGCTGACACCGTGAAGTTTATTCGTTCAATAGATAATAGGCAGCATGAAGTGATTGGAAAATATTTAGCTGATCAAAAAGCTTGGCTAATCTTATCTGTATGGGTAAGGGGAGAAGAAGATAAGAATTGGATTACGGATCTTTTCGGGATGATATGGAAAGTGTTGCGGTGGCTAGCGAAGATTGTGATTAAAATGGTGAAGAAATAGTATCCCTATAGTTTTTAAATTCGCTAGATTGTTTTTGTTATAGATGAATTGATCCGTCTTTTTTACTCATTCATTTTTAATGATTTTCATCATATACTGCACCTAATTCCGGTGAGGAACTCACTCCAAAAAGCTTGAGCAATCAAGATAATTTGGAGTGAGCTTTGTTTGTTTTTGATAATCAAAAAGCGCCTCGCTAAGCGGGGCGCTTTTCTTGTTATTATTTGACTTAGAGAGCTGCCTTTTTTTGTGAACTTCCCCTATAATAGAGCTATGAAACTACTCGTGACACATTTTGCTCCTGATTTAGATGCTATTGGTTCGGTGTGGATGCTCAAGACCTTTGATGCACAACACTTTGCCGATGCCAAAGTAGCTTTTGTCAATCCAGGATCCACCATTAACCCTCAAGAGATTGAATCCCAAGGATATATTCCAACAGATTTTGAAGAAGTGGTGCATGTTGATACGGGAATGGGGGAATTTGATCACCACCAACCAGATCGTGGGCAACAGCATTTATCAGCGACGCTGCTAACATATCAGCATTGTTGTAAGGTACATCCTGAATTACAAGAAGATAAAGCACTCCAAGAACTCGTGCGTATTGTGACGGATATTGATCATTTTGCAGAATGCTTTTGGCCTGAAGCTAATGATGCTCGGTACGCTTTTATGTTGCATGAAATGTTGGATGGACTGCAACGCTCAGGATTGCATACTGATGAAACCCAATTACACTTTGGGATGACGTGTTTGAATGGAATCTATAAGAAATTAGAAGAGATTGAGAAAGCCAAAGAAGTGCTTGCTACAGGCACAGAATTTCAAACGAAGTGGGGGAAAGGTATCGGGTTGGAGACCAAGAACGATACCGTGATCAAGTACGCCCAAAAAGCAGGATATGCGGTGGTAGTCAAAAAAGATCCAGAACAGGGACATGTTCGGATTAAGGCCGTGCCAAAGAAAGGGGTCGACTTAACTCCTTTAGCCGAAAAAATTACGAAAGAAGACAG
>CAZULU010000008.1:0-13625 GCA_964621585.1 uncultured Pseudomonadales bacterium | reverse complement strand
CAAAGAAAGGGGTCGACTTAACTCCTTTAGCCGAAAAAATTACGAAAGAAGACAGTGTGGGGACATGGTATTTTCATCCAGCAAAAACAATGTTGCTCAATGGATCAGACAAATGGAAGAATCGTATTTCAACACCACTCAGCGTATCGAAGATCATTCAATTCATTACCCAGACCTTGGTATAGTTATGGTCGTCACAGAACAACAACAAGTTGAGAGCTTGCTCAAAAGTGCGAGAAAGTTAATTCTTCAATATCAAGATATTTCCCCAGAATTGAACAATATTTATAGTCTAATGCTTTGGAGTCCAATATTTCTTCCTGAGGCAGAGTTGTACTTTCAACAAATACTAGATGTGATAGGCATTGAAGTATACGATGAGGAACCATTATATAGAGAATCATAACTATTCTATGTGTATTGCGTAGCTCATTTGTAAGATTTGCATTTATCAGATATAATACCTGTCTTATCACTATTACATCGTTAATTTTATCTATAAATTGAACGTATTGAAGATTGGAGGTGTTGTCTCATGCCAGTAGTCGTTAAAGCCAAGAAAAACGATTCAACATCAGATGTTATTAAGAAATTTAAGAAGCTCGTTGCTATTGCGAATGTATTAGATATTGCGAAGAGTCGAGAGTTTTATTTTAAGCCTTCTGCTCAAAAAAATATTCGTTACAATGAATTAAAGCGTCAACGCAAACGTGCAAAGCGGATTGCCCTCATCAATAAAGGTGCAAAATAAATATTTGTTGTTAAATCTAGAGGAACGGTCGCTTGATCGTTCCTCTTTTTGTTATTACCATGTTCACCATTACTTTTAAGGTCGGATCGCGTTATCAAGTCAATCGTAAACGGATCCGTCAGACCGTCCAAAAATCCTTTGAGAAACACCGAATTACTTCTGGTGCGGTTGATATCTCGATTGTGGGAACACGCCAGATGAAAGAGTTAAATGAAGGCATGATGAAACATACAGGGGTAACAGATGTGCTCTCTTTTCCTCAGCAAGATCCGCAAGCTGATCAGGCATTTCCTCGAATTGAAGGTCAACCAACCCACTTTGGTGATATTGTGATTTGTTACCCTGTCGCTGTTCAAGAAGCCGCCAAAAAAGGTAAATTGGTTGATGATGTGATCGACTTTTATGTTGATCATAGTATTCAACATTTGCTTGGTTTCCACCACGACTAATGAGGTTTTGTGATTTCGAGTTACTAATCTCGGATTTCTAATCTCCAATTGTTTGATATATTGTGTATAGCTACATAACAATGTACAGTGAGTACTCCATGTCTTGGTATCGCTTGTATCGTCCACAAACCTTGTCTGATTTACACCTCACGACAGTCCGTGAGCAATTGCTGCGTATGGTAGGTTCTGGAAGTGTGCCTCATGCACTACTGTTTACTGGGCCCAAGGGGACCGGTAAAACCTCATCTGCTCGGATAATCGCTAAAGTACTGAACTGTACTCTAGAACAAAAAGGTCACATACTGCATGAACCATGTAATGCATGTGATCTGTGTCTGGATATCACTCAAGGTCGGTCGGTAAATGTGATTGAGATTGATGCTGCCAGTAATCGACGTATTGATGATGTCAGAGATTTGAAAGAACGTATTTATACTCCGCCACCTATCGGCAAAAAATTGGTTTTCATCATTGACGAAGTGCATATGATGACCAATGAGGCCTTTAATGCACTCTTAAAAATTTTAGAAGAACCACCAGCTCACGCAGTCTTTATTTTAGCAACTACTGAATTTCACAAACTTCCCGAAACTATTGTGTCCCGTTGTACGATTGTTCAGTTCCAAAAGGCGAGTACGGCAGAGCTCATGGGAGCTTTGCAGATTATTGGCCAAAAAGAAAAAGTAACTGCTGATGACCAAGTGTTAGCAATTATTGCTGAGCGGGCAGATGGCAGTTTTCGAGATGCAGTAAAACTTTTTCAGGAAGTGGTGAATAGTGGTGGAAAAAAACTCACACTAGAGGTCATTCATGCAGTATTGCCGACACTTCACACAGGAGTAGTACTCCCACTGGTAGAGGCAATTTTAGCCAAGAATGAACATGCAATTGTGCAGTTTTTTCAACAAGCTCTGCAAACAGGCGTCAATGCTCAACAACTGCAAAAAGATTTATTAACTTTTTTGCATGCAGAATTGCTCAAAAGTTTAGGTATCGAAGCAGGAAAAAGTATCTCTTCTACTCCTGCTCTACAGTTTTTACTGAAACAATTTTCGCTGCTTGTGATCGATGATCGATTGCCTTTACCATTATTGCCACTTGAGATTACAGCGCTTGAAATGGTACTCAAAAGTAAAGCACAAAAATCAGGAAGTACAGATTCTGGTGGTAGCTCTCATCGTGCCACGTCTGCACTATCTACAAAAGTAGCCCAGCAATCCGTTCCAGAACCTATTGTAAAGAAAACAGTGGAACCCGTATCCACCCCCTCTATACCAGAAGCTAGTGCACAGCCACTCACGACAGATGTGATTCCCTCCCAGAATCCGAGTGCGGCCGATGGATCATTGTTGCAGCATCGCTGGGATGAATTATTGAAAGAAGTTGGTGCCAACAACTTATCCATTGAAGCATTGTTACGGTCATCCAAATTTGTCAAAGGAGAGGCGGGTCGAGTACAGATTCAAGTGTTTTACCAGTTTCACAAACAGCAACTCGAGCTCGATCGCTACAAAAACGTAGTTCAAAATTGTATTCAAAAAGTTATTGGTGGGGTCGTAAAACTCGAGTATGTACTTGCAGCGCCACCTGCTGAAGTTTTAGGTTCGGCGCACTCGAACGTTTCAGGCAACGTCAGTGAAGAAGTGACTGAACTGATCAGTATGGCTGAAGAAGCGTTACTCTGAACTCCTGATTCACTTTTTGCGTATTTCTCGATAAGATAACCTGAATAAAAGTGTACTAGTAATTAAAGGAGATGTATGGCAAATCCATTTAAAGCACTTGGTGATTTGAACCAACTTCGCAAACAGGCCCAACAAATGCAACAACAGTTGTCAGCAGAAGAAATTGTAGTAGAGCGCGGTGATATTTTGGTGGTGATCTCTGGTGATCAAAAAATTAAACAATTTAGTGTCCAAGGTATTAGTAGCCCAGAAGCAATCGAAGTCTTAAATGAAGCAATCAAGAAATCTCAAGAACTTGCTGCTCGCAAACTCCAAGATATGACTGGAGGCTTGGGTGGTTTAATGGGTAAATAATACATTAGAGATTGGGGAGTGGTTACTTGAAAAGGAAGAGCGTTATGATTAAGTGTTTGTTATCAGATTTTTCTCAGGTCATTTTATTTCCGAAAGATCTATCTTACGCTGGTAGTTTAAATGCATTATTCAAAGAGAAATCTGAACAATCAGATTTCTCTTTTTTTGATCTGTATTCATTGAATACGCCATTGTTAGCATACTATCAGGAATTGAAAGAAGAGTATGGTTTGGAAATCAATATTTTTACATCGGGGACAGTGCAAAATCATCCAGATTTAGAACCGTATTTACTGCCTATTTTTTCCCATATTTTTTCTGTAACAGAGTTACGCATCGAAAAGACAGAGCCAGAATCATACCGAGATATTCTTGAAAAGGTAGGATTTCTTCCAGAAGAAGTTGTATTTGTTGATGATAGCCATCACAATATTGAAGCCGCTCGACAAGCTGGCCTGCATGGAATTCAATATCTCTCAAATGACCAGTTAAAACATGATATGCTGGATATACAAGTATAAGGAGATCTATGGCACAACAATCATCTGGACACAATTTTCTAATTCAAAGTTACTTTGTATTAGCTTCATTGTTAGGGTTATTGTTGATTGTGATGGGGGCGGTGAATGGAGTGCGGTTAGGTTTGCACACTGTGCTTGGTGTGAAACCATACCCCAGTTTTACAGCGCCGTATCCTAATCTAGAGCGCTTTCCAGGAGAGAAACAAGTCGAAAATAATACTGATGATCTCACTCAAGAGCAACGCGATCGTTTGACTGAGTGGCAATCTCTTTATGATCAATGGCAAGAACAGGAGCGTGAGTATAACTCTCAAGACCAACAAATTCGGCGAGAAATTGCCTGGTTCTTGGCTATGTTAGCAGTAGGTATTCCAGTTTTTGCAATTCATTCACCATACGTTTTTAGAAAGAAATAAGACTTTCTTGTTAATTTTTCAGAAATGTGCAATAGTAGCGTGATTACATAGCTTATCCTTGAAGGCTGTATCTAGTGTTTACTAGGGTGTAGCATTCAAATCACCTGTATATGAAATTACCAAAAGCTGTTCGGCAACTGATCGAACAGTTTGAAAAACTTCCAGGAATTGGACCCAAGTCAGCACAGCGTATTGTGTTTTACTTGTTGCATCACCCTCAGGCACAGCTGGATTCTTTCGCAGAAATTCTTCAAGCACTTAAGCGGGATACTGTGATGTGTTCAACTTGTCACAATGTAGGGGAATCAGATCCCTGCGAGGTGTGTAGTGATCCGTTGCGGGATGACAGTGTGTTGATGGTTGTTGAACAGCCCTTTGACATCCTTGCTATTGAACGGAGTGGGAAATACCATGGAAAGTATCATGTTTTACATGGTGTAATTGCCCCACTGAATAATATTGGTCCGGAGCATCTTTTTTTATACGACATCACAGCTCGATTACCTCAAATTCAAGAATTGATTATGGCTACCAATCCTACAATGGAAGGGGAAGCCACTGCGCTATTCATTCAGGAATTGATTAAAACAAAAGGGGAGACCTATGCACATGTCAAGCTGAGTCGGATTGGTCATGGTTTACCAATTGGGGCGGATATTGAATATGCTGACGGATTAACCTTGGCTCGGGCCCTAGAAGGCCGTCGTGAAATGTAAGTTTCATCGGGGTATATGGTAAGATATGTGCATAACTCGGTCCAGAGAAGGATGTGTATGAATTCACCAGAATTTAATAGGACACCATTTTTCCCAGAACCGGATAATATTCACTGTATTCCTTCCTTACAAGAAGTATTGTTACAAATTCATGAATCTGCCCGAGAACGTCCAGATGTGTTGTTTATTACCGGTTTTCATGTACAGAAATGGAATCCAGAAAAAATTGCATCAGCCATTGAGTATCTCATTCAATCACAACGTTTTTTTATGGAAGATTTGATGAAGGTCTTTCGGGCTATAAATAAACAAGAGCAAAGTTCTCCGGAGCATCAGGATTTTACCAGTGCGTTGCGTTCTCGGCTGAACATAACATTTTTAGCCTATTGGCGACTCACAACTGAGGGAGTCACAGACGATCGCTTAATAACAAAACTTCAGAGAGTTCCACGCCCAGGAGAGTTTTAATAACTACGTACTGCAATAGTTTGACCTCTTGGTCCAGAACTTTACGCGAGATATAATTAATAGTGAATGAAAATCATTCACTTTCAGCCACACTTCCTGCACTTTACAGTGAGGGAGTTTTTTTTCAAATTTACTCAACAATACCATCTCGAGAAGTATATAACAGTGACCCCCTGGGTCAGAGGAGGAACTATGAACGTTTTCGTTCATTCCAAAACAGTACCTGTCACTGAGGCGATTCGCGGGTTTGTCGAACGACAAGTGCGCAAAATTTCTAAGCTTTCTCAACCTATTACTGAAATTCGTGTCTTTCTGGAAAATGTTAGAACTACGCAGGGGCTCAATCAAGAAGCGAAGGTAAAAGTAAAAATTGCTACGAAAGGCAAAGATATCTTAGTTGCGTCAAAGGCCAAGGATCTCTATTTTGCAATCACGGAAGCAATCGAAGATGGAGCTCGAGCGTTGCGTAAGCGTAAAGAAAAGCGTATGTCCAAAAGATTACACCCTCGACTCAAAACTATAGTGGAGTAGTGCTCCACAATGTAGAATACATTGGTTACTGGACTGTGCGTTGATGAGATTTGTGTACGCTAACAACTGAAGTAGCAGTCTACTATTTTTTTCGTTATCATGAAGTGATGGTCAATCAAGGTTTATCAACTGCACGGGCAGTGCAGTTACTTCAACAGCACGGTCCAAACCAATTAGAGCAACAGCAAGGTTTTTCACCAGTGAAACTGTTGCTGTCACAATTTCTTTCTCCTTTGATTTATATTTTGCTTTTTGCTGGAGTGTTAACATTGGTCGCTGGAGAGTACGTTGATAGTGCCATCATTGCTATTACTGTTTTAGTGAATGCTTCCTTAGGTTTTTTTCAAGAGTTCAAAGCACAGTCAGCGCTACAAGAACTTTCAAAAGTCATTGCACCAGTGGCAAAAGTAGAACGCGATGGTAAAGTAACTCCGATTGGCGTTGGTGAAATAGTTCCTGGTGATGTTGTGCACTTGGAAGCAGGGGATCAAGTGCCTGCTGATGGGATTATTTTGGATAATAAGGATTTGCATATCAATGAGGCGATTCTTACAGGGGAAAGTTTACCAGTGAGAAAGAAGGCTGTACATCGAGTAGAAAAACTGTCAGAAATGGTTTCGCCCCAAGACGATTTGGCAAAGCATTATGTCTATATGGGAACAGCAGTCTTAGAGGGAAAAGCAGTGGTGAAAATACTAGCCACAGGAAAAGCAACTCAGGTGGGAAAAATTGCGGAACAGCTTGCCACTACAGACGAACCCGACACTCCTTTGCAAATTCGTCTTCAGAAACTGAGTCGTACATTAGCATTCATTGTCATCATTGCTGCAGCGATAATTTTTGCGATAGGGATGTGGTATCAACGACCGTTATTTGTCATGCTGGAATTAGCAGTGGCGCTGGCTGTCTCTGCAATTCCTGAAGGACTGCTCATCTCATTGACTGTCATTTTGTCGTTAGGTATGCAGCGTATTTTAAAACGGAAAGCCCTGGTGCGTCGTTTAGTTGCAGCAGAAACACTCGGAAGTGTCACGACGGTGTGTACAGATAAAACAGGAACCCTTACGTTAGGACATTTGCGGCTATTAGCTACCCACGCCAAAAATGAAAAGAAAATGAGGGAAGTGGGACTGTTACTCACAAGCACCAGTGATTTGTTAGAAGTTGCAGTTCATCAGTGGGCAACCAAGCAAGGGAATGGTGTCACCTCAAGAATCATTGATGAGGTGCCATTTTCATCGGAGAAAAAGTACAGTGTTAAACTGACTGAAACTGATATGGTAATGGTTGGTGCTCCAGAAATTGTGATGCAGTTTTTAGGCAATGTACAAGAGACCCATCAGGTACATGAAGAGTTTCGTCTGTTAGCTCAAAAAGGGTATCGTCTAGTGGGGGTGGCAACTCGACCTCGGAGAGAAGCAGAACAGAAAATTTTTCAGAAAAATCTTCGCGGATTGAAATGGCTTGGTTTCTTTGTATTTTCTGATCCAGTCCGTACAGAGGTGAAGCAAGCCCTTCACAAAATTTCACGAGCACATGTTCAAGTGAAAGTAATAACCGGTGACCATGCACTGACTGCGCAAGCTGTGATGCAAGAGTTGGGTTTGGCAGTAAGTGATGAGGAAATCATGATAGGGAAAGAACTAGCTTCGCTCTCGGAGTCAGATATAGAGCATCGTATTCGTACGACGAAGCTGTTTGCAAGAACCACTCCTGATCAAAAGTTAATCATTGTTCGATTGTTGCAGAAAATGGGAGAAGTGGTAGCTATGACTGGAGATGGCGTCAATGATGCTCCAGCCTTGAAACAAGCAGATATTGGAATTGTAGTGAGTTCCGCTTCAGATGTAAGTAAAAGTACTGCTGACATTGTCCTCTTAGATGACAACTTCAAAACAATTGTGAGTACAGTAGAAGAGGGTAGAGGTATTTATGAAAATCTTCGCAAAGTTGTATTGTATCTGTTGGCAAATGCTTCTACCGAAAGCTTGTTGGTGTTAGGCACGTTGTTTCTGAATCTACCCTTAGCGATTTCAGCTATTCAAGTACTGTGGGTTAACTTAGTGACAGATTCATTTCCCAGTATTGCATTGACTTTGGAACCGAAAGAAAAAGGCTTACTTCGTCAGTATCCACGCAAGCGAGTAGGAAGTCTTTTTGATCGATCAATGGTAGGATTAATCGCTGTTATTTCTTTGATGACTGGATTAGGGAGTTTATTTGTTTTTACTCAAGTGCTACCTTTCTATTCAGAGATTCATGCGCAAACTTTGGCCTTTACTTTAGTTGCTATCATGTCATTGTTGTACACCTTTACCTGTCGAAGCTTTATTCAACCTTTTTGGAAAGTTCCCCTGTTTAGTAATCCTTGGTTGTTGTGGGCAATTGCTTTTGGTTTTATCATGCAGTTGTTAGTAGTGTACACGCCGTTTTTGCAAAAGATTTTTCATACGACTGCCCTCACTGTCTGGGATTGGGGAATCATAGGCGGGACGAGCGCAGTATTGTTAGTTGTAATTGAAATGGTAAAGTTCTTTTTTGCGCAAAGGTTAAAAAGATGATAGAGTGAGCCATATGACAGATCAAACTCAGCCAATACCTCAAGCACAAACTTCCACACCAGATCCCGTTCAGCAATTAGTGGATCAAGCGCAAGATGTACAACAGACGTTTGCAGTGAATGATACGCCCTCAGCACAACCTCCACACAACCCAACCAGCTCAGGCGGTATCCCTATCGCAAACTCAGATCAAAATCTTTCGACACAGCCTGTTCCACAACCTGCGATGCAAGATCAAGGGACATCTAATCAAGTGGCGGTGGATGAACCTACTCAAGTAGTAGAAGTCCCTGCTTCGTCAGCTGATACAACTGCGACTGTCCCTAATGCCGTTTCCGACAATGCTGCAAAAAGTCCATTAGACATCTTAGAAGAAATACTTGGAAAATCTGAAGCAGCTCCTGTTGAGCCCACCATTCCGGAAAAAACTCCGGAAGAAATAGAAGCAGAACGCTTGGCGCATGAGGCTGAACAGCAAGCACTACTGGAACAGCAGCGTTTACATCTTCAAGCTGAAGTTTCCAGTGAAGAGCAGCAGAAGCGCGATGCTATCCGTCAAGAGCAGATGTTAAGCAACCAGGCCGTCAATGACCACGATATTTATCAAATACAACGAGAAAAAATATCAAATAATTGAGATTTATGTCAGGCCCCAAAGCACCTCCACCAGGCTCAATGTCGATGCCACCCTCTGGCGATCTGTCGGCCCTGATGGCAGAGCAAGGACTAGCGCAGTCTCAGAGTGGTAAGGCATCGTCTTCATCAGCTCCAGTTCAACCATCGACGCCACCTCGTGAAGTTGGAACTATTACGGAAGAAGCCCAGCGAATGGTGATGGATGCTGCGGAAGGCATAGGAAACATCCCTCAAGAGATGATGCAAAGTGTGTTGGATATGTTGGGTTTAGCTAGACCTCCAAAAGACCCTGAAGAACAAGCTAAACTCCAACAATTTTTTCAAAATTTCCAACGATTAGATGCTGAGCAGCAACAAGCGTTTCAGATGCGTATGCAACAAGAAGCCCAACGTAAGGAGATGCTTCATCAGGAAGAAGAGATGAAAGCTGCGCAAGAAAAGCAAGCACAAGAGCAAGGCCTGAGTGTTCCAGGCGGAAAGGTATCCGGACAAGGCGCATTAGATGCAATGAATCAACAACGCAAAGGTATGGGGGGTGCGAGTGGATAGATTTAGATATCGGGGATCGGATAGTAGAGATTGGTAATTTCAGAGAGTTCGTTTATAATTAGCAGACATGCACTACATTATTACGATCAATTGTTGTGATTCTGTCTAAGAAATACTTGGATAGAGTTTTGGTAGTTACAACATCCGTCCAAGAGACGGATTTTTTGTTAGAAAGGGCAGTATGCCAGTTGAAAGATTTACTATTAACCCTGCGTGGAAAGAGCAAGGAGTCGCTCTGATACTTGCACATCCAGATGATGAAGTCTTGATGTGGGGAGCGTTGGAGTGTCTTTGTTGAGGCAGGCATTCCAATTACCTTTATCTTGTTAACTCTAGGAGAGTTAGGAATCCCTCAGGGAGCAGATATCACTCCAGAGCAGATGAAAGGTATTAGACAAGCAGAGTTTACCAAAGCAACTGAGTCGCGAAAGATCATGACAGAGATACTAGATATAGGAGATTTGCAGTTAACAACACATCCATTTGAGGAGTTATTGTGCAAGCTGTTAGAGGTGATTCGACGTATTAACCCAGCAGCACTGTTTACGTTTCACCCGTATGAAGTTACTCCAGCTTTTGATCATCCAGATCACAATGTGTCGGGAAAACTAGTTTTACATGCTGGAGCAGTTGCGGATGTAGCATATAAGTATCCAGAAATTTCCGCTCTACATTTCCGACCAGAGTTATATTTATGGACGACCAGAAAAGATTTGGCTACTCACAGAATCAACTTGGAAAAGCAAGCTCGATACCGACGTAATCAATATTTAGTCGACTATTATCCATCACAATTTTCAAAGCAAACCCAACCGGAATGGAGCCAAATTTTTGATAGAATCAACACAGACCAAGCCAAGAAGAAAAAAAACAATAAGAAATCCAAATACCGAGAATATTGGATGAAAGTGAGATAGTTACAGAAAGGAAGTTATGAAGCTCTACAATACCATGTCACGTACTGTTGAAGAATTTGTTCCACTGCAGGATAAAAAAGTTGGACTCTACGCATGTGGTTTCACTGTGTACGATTACACGCACTTGGGACATTTACGGAAGTACTCCATGGACGATGTCCTGATTCGTACATTGCGACATGCTGGATATCAAGTCAATTTTGTACAAAATATCACCGATGTGGGACACCTTGCTTCTGATGCTGATACGGGTGAGGATAAGCTGGAGAAAGGTGCCAAGAAGTACGGAAAATCAGTGTGGGATATTGCTCATGAGTTTGAAGAATATTTTTGGCTATCAATGGACAAGATGGGTAACATTCGTCCGGATGTAAGTTGCCGTGCCACTGAGCACATTCAAGAACAGCTGCAGATGGTAATTGATCTTGAAAAAAAGGGTTACGCATATGTAATCGAGGGTGATGGTGTGTATTTTGATACCGCCAAATTAGATGATTATGGCAAGTTGGCACGACTGAATATGGAGGCTTTGAAAGAAGGTGCTCGAGTAGAAATGATTGAAGGTAAACGCAATCCTACTGATTTTGCGTTATGGAAGTTTGAACGTGAGGGAGAGAATCGAGCGATGGTCTGGGAAAGCCCGTGGCATTCGCGGAGTTTTCCGGGCTGGCACATTGAATGTTCTGCAATGGCGATGAGGTATTTAGGCGAACAGTTTGATGTCCACACTGGAGGGATTGATCATATTCCTGTTCATCACACCAATGAGATTGCCCAAGCAGAAGCTGCGACGGGTAAGAAGCCTTTCGTGAGATATTGGGTTCACCACAACTTTCTACGCGTCAACGGTGAAAAGATGAGTAAGTCATTGGGCAATTTTTTTACTATCGACGACGTAATAGCAAAAGGTTTTGAACCACAGGCATTACGATTGCTGTTCTTAGGTACACACTACCGATCAGAGATGAATTTCACCTGGGAAAATTTGGCGGGAGCTCAGACCGCATGGAACAAACTGAAAACACAAATTACTCAGTTGAAAATCGAAAGTGAGCGCACTGTTTTATCCGAAGAAAAATTACAAAAGGTGAATGAGTTACGGGATCGATTCTATGCATGTATGGAAGATGACTTACGGACGCCTGAAGCACTGGCCATCGTGTGGGAAGCTGTCAAGTCAAACATTCCCGGTGGCGATAAGTATGACTTGCTTGTTGATTTCGATACGGTGTTAGGACTGGGATTCTCAACTGTGTCTACGGTGAGCTCACAACCAGAGATGTCTTTAGAAGAACTTCCAATGGATGTGCAAGCATTAATCCAGCAACGCGAGCAAGTGCGGTTAAATAAGAATTGGTCCGAAAGTGATCGATTGCGAGATGAGATTGTACGATTAGGCTACAAGATCCAAGATTCTTCACAAGGCATAAAAATTACTAAATTATGATGAACCCTGCGGTTGAGAAACAATCTTTGCGTACACAAATGAAAAGGAAGTTACAGTCACTTTCTGAAGAGAAAAAAAGTTTCTTAAGTCAAGGTATCTGTACATCATTAAAGACGGAACTGGCGAGTCACGCTTTTCAAACAATTGCAGTATTTGCGCCGACTGAAGATGAACCAAACATTTGGTCAGTAATCGAGTGGTTATTTGAACAGCAAAAGACTGTAGTCTTTCCATCTTGGCAAAGCGACTCTCAATGTCTGCAATTCTTTGTTGTAGAAAAAAGAGAAGACTTAGCTGCAAGCTTCTTTGGGATTTTTCAACCACGACCTCATGGTGCTGCTGTTAACCCACGTCAGATTGATGTAATGGTGGTTCCAGGAGTTGCTTTTGATCCGCAGGGCAATAGACTAGGTCGAGGAAAAGGCTACTACGATCGCTATTTATCCTTAATTCGAGAAGATTGTGTGAAGATAGGAGTATGTTTTCCAGTGCAATTAATGAAAGCTGTGCCAAAAATGATGCATGATCATCCAGTTAATATCGTCAAGTGTGGAGATCGATAATTGGTGTCCTTCGTTCACAACATAAACTTTCATAAACTTGCTGCCCCATATGCACGATATTGTGAGAGTCTCTAAAGAGTTTTATACTAGGATAGTACAAACTAGGAGCATCATGAAAAAAATTTTTGTCTTTGTGTGGGGTATTATCTACTTTTTGCTTTTTCCTTTTGAAACTGTTTTAGCCCAATCTCCTTTGTCACCACTTGAAACCGAGGTGTCATCAGTTATTGATAGTGGGCCTCACTTTCGATTTGGAGAAGATGTACGAATTACTGAGGACTTAATGGGTGATGTCTATGTGGCAGGTGGAGATGTGATAATCGATGGCAATGTTGATGGTGATTTATTAGTTGCTGGTGGAAATGTAATTATTAATGGTGATATTACTGAAGATATACGTGTTGCGGGAGGGAATGTTCTATTGAATGGATTTGTAGGACAAGATGTGGCCGCAGCCGGAGGTCAAGTCACATTTGGCCGCGAGAGTGAAGTCGTGGGTAGTGTAGTGGTAGGAGGGATGAATATTGAGATGAGCGGAATCGTAATGGGCAAAGCATATATAGGTGGATCGGAAGTGAGTTTGGATGGAACCTTTGAGCAAGATATTAATGGGGGAGCAGATAGCCTCACCATACATGAGCAAGCAGTCATAGTCGGAGGTATAGCAATGAAAGTTGGCCAAGAGCCTAGCATTGCTGCCAACGCTACCATAGAGGGAGAACAACAATTAGAGCAAGTGGAAAAAGATGTAGCTGCAAAGCAAAATAATTTAGCAGATGAAGTGGCAGTCCTTTTACAAGGACTATTAATGACTGTATTTGGAGGGGCAATAATGCTACGCTTTGTCCCAGGTATTATGCAACATTCCCAAGTGTTGGCGCATACGTCTTGGGTGCGTGTGTTAGGATGGGGAGTGGTAAAGCTACTCATTGTGCCATTCATTGCTGTATTGCTGATGGTAACGGTCATTGGATTGCCAGTGGGAATTGTGGCAATTCTTCTTTATATCATCGCAATCATGATTTCGGGTTGGATCACAGCATATGTGTTGGGTAATAAGA
>CAZULU010000007.1:1514-17679 GCA_964621585.1 uncultured Pseudomonadales bacterium | reverse complement strand
TGGATTATGTTCCAAACTCCCGGTGGCATCATGTCTGTCCTGTTGCCCTATTTGTTTACGATTGCCGGCCTGATATTGTTTGTGATGATTTTGTGGGGTGGTTTTGAGATGCTCTCTGGAGCCAGTGACACCAAAGCTCAGGAAGCTGGCAAGCAACGAATCACCGCAGCTTTAATTGGTTTTGTTTTACTCTTTATTTCTTTCTGGATTGCCCAAATCATCCAATATATTTTTGGAGTGAATGTGGTGGGGTAAAGAGCCGAAGCTGACTTAAAAATAAGAAAACTGCCCATAGAGGTAGTTTTTTTTGGACTTTTTAACAAAGATTTAATAATTAATCTGTAGAATACAGAGAAAAAGGAGAGATATGTCAAAAGATAATGAAAAAGATTTAGGAAATACAGGTGAGGAAAATTCTCAGGGAGATTTGAGTAATGATTTTTTAACTATTTTTGAACATGAATTACAAGACCTACAAGGACGATCGGAGAGGATTAGATCATTATTAAATAGAAAAAGACGAGATCGGGAAAAGGAAAAAGATCAAGAAAAGCTAGACAGGCAACAACGAAGAGAACAGTTACAAGCTCAGTTAGAGGCAGATGAAAGATACCAACAAATTAGGGAAATCATTTATCATCCTGATATGGAGTTGTTACTATTAGAAGTACAAAATTGGGTTGAAAATTATATTTCACAACAAACCAATAAAGAAGAGAAATTAAAAAAAAGATCTTGGCAAATTATAAGAAGAATGTCACAGATTCACGAAGGTCATATAGGGGATTTTAGTATGCACTTTCATGGGTGGATTAATCTTATAATGAAAGTAGAGGGTTATACAAACAATGCTTGGCGCTTTGGTCTTAGTATTAGTTGGGACAAAAAAAATAATCAGCCATATTTTAATGTTTTTGGACAAGGAAACTATGCTAAAAGAGCAAATTCATTTGAACAGGTAGTCGATGTAATATCTCGAATTATGACTGAACAAACGCCTTTCTTTTGGAGAACAGATTATTAGGATAGAAGTTGGTAGATCAAAGTTTGATTAATTCTCAATCTTCAATCTCTTCTTATCTTGATCTCTCAACTTACCGAGGAACAAGCGTTGGATGTCGTCTTTGGAGAGTCTGTGGTCGTCTTCGCCAGAGAGTAGAGTGGTACGATCTTCTTCGTCTAAATCTTCTAAGAAACGTATCACCTGATACCGATCATAGCTTTCCATAATTCGGGTGAAGCTACGAGTTGGTAGCTCTAAAATGCTTTCAGCGTCGGTGTATTGTCGGAATTGATCAATAATTTCTTGAGGAACTCCAAACTTTTGCATGACAGCGGGCGTGACCTTTTCATTGATAAATTTTTCAAATAATTGTTCAGTCATACGACCACGGTTGAGAGAAATATCCAAGACGAGCATGAGCGCCATCATGGCAAGCTGTTCGCCTGATATACCCTTTTTCTCAATCACTTGAGCTTCAATATTTTGTGAAGATAGGGCCTCTTTCACTTTCTGAACTGTTTCTGCATCGCCCCCGAGAGCTTCTACGAGCTTAGGATGATTATCAAGCTCATCAGCGGCTTGTTGTGCGACTTCTGGATCAACCTCTTGCGCGAGTCCACTGACAATCTGCAACCGTGTTTCGAGTTGTTGTTGTTCTACTGCTTTCACCTGTTCGTCAAAAAATTGTTGTTGTTCAGGGGTGAGTTGTGTTTTTAATTCATCAACAGGTCTACTGAACTGCTTTGAATACTCAAGGATTCGCGTTTGAATCAACTCAGTTTGTGTGGCGGGATCTCCTCCGGCCGATGCTTCAAAAATCGCAGGAAAATCAGCGACAAACATTCTACGATCTACTTCGAGTTGTATTCTGTCATCCGTAGAGTCGGCGGATTCCATGAGTCGAAGCCGTAAATCTGCTAATTTGCCACCAGAGCTCGCGAATGCATCAAGTTGTCCTTCAATGAACTGATCAACATTGCCACCGGTGTCTTGAATGGCCTTTAAATAGTCAGGCGTAATCGCGGCTATGTTTTCTGTTTGGCCAGCTAATATATTTTGCTGTTGCTCAGGAGTGAGTTGCGTCTGTGGAGACGGTTGTTCTCCTACTACGACTCTTACTTCACCGAAATTTTGGAAAAGTTGAGAAGCCAAATCAGTGTTGGTTTCTGCACTAGTAGTTTGTACAGGAGTTGGTTCTTGGGTAATAACTGAAGTTTCTCTCATAGTTGCAGACTAAAGTGTTTGCAAAAAAAAGACAAGTACGGATTTCTTTTTTTTGAGGTGAAGTGTTATAATTGCACCACCATGGTAGAGCATAATCGTTCCTTTTTGGAACAAATCTACATCACAAATCCCTCTCAATACTCAACTAACCCCGAACAGGTGGGTCCTTCTATTGGTGAAAAAGCAGCTCAAAAAGGAAATGAAGAGTTTGACAGGCTCCTTGATGAATTTGTTAATATATCAGAATCAGTTCTTTCCAAAGAAGAAAAAATACGACAATTAAATGAACTCTCTCTTCAAATTAGTGCTGAACAAAACAGAAGAAATAAACAACAACTGCGTCCGGACAATGGAGAAGAAAGTACTAAAAAAGAATTGATGCAGGCAGTTGATTTTGACCCTATTTTGCAGATGATTGATGGAGAAATGAGAACTCTTCAAGAAGGGGGTAAAGAACCACCAAAGTCAGAAGAAAAAAAGAGTGATTTAGAGTATCTCAAGGATAAAGTAGATGTAGTGAAAGAGCAAATAGACTCGGGTAGTATTGATTTTTCTAATATTGATACCTTTGAAAAGATACTCAAGTTATTAGAGCAAGGCTTAGAAAAGATAGAGTCCAATGTTTCTTTGGCTGGTGACGTGAATTTGGTAACCCGTCAAGGAGAAGTTGACGCGCTCCGAAAATCAATCAATGAATTGAGAATAGCCTTCATTCAGAAGTGGAAAGAAAACAACCCCGTTTTGCAGGCATTTATTACACGATTCGACGAGGTTTCTAAAAAAGTAAAAGATGCTATAGCAAACAATAAAAGAGGTATTACCTTAACAACTCATTTTGCGGAACTAGAGTCAGAATTTAAGGCACTAGAACAAGAGCGTGGAAAGCTGCCGAAAGAGTACCAGGATGCATTAGCTGAGTATGTTACAAACAGAAATGCTTTAAAGGAATCAGTGGTTAAAAGTTGGTTAGAATGGGCAGACTCAGATCCTAAGAGTAGATTTGCAGCACTGAGAACATTTATTGAAGATAAAAGAAAAGCTCATATTGTTGGAAATGACGTGATTAATCAAGCTGTTTTGGATGAGGTAAGTGCTGCCCAAGCAAGCTGGAAAGATTATAAAACTCAAGCACCACATTTCGATGAGCAACTTGCATATATTGATGAGAGAATTGCCGAGCTGACACAGTTGTCTGAAGAACTTAAAAATAAAAACAGTTCTATTGAAAACAAAGAAAAGAGAGTAAGAGAACTCAGAGATGAAATAACAGCAATTGAGCAAGATCCTCCTGTAACTCTTGAAGCAAACTTAGATAAGCTATCGAGCCTCTTAGATAAAGTAAAGGCAAAATTAGAAAGTCTGAAAGAGTTGCTTTCTGAAGAGGAATACTCCTTATTAGAACAAGAAGTATGGAAGTTTGAATTTAGGTATATAAAGAGGGTAATAGATGCTCAAGTACGTGCCGACGTTATTAATGCCTCTAATCATACTTCGTATGTTGGAAAGACCTATGAAGTTTTGTTTAAAGAAAAGTTAAACCGAATAGAGTCAAGAATTAATGATTTCCGCAGAAAAGGATTAACCGAAACAGCAGATATAATGAGTGCCGACTTTAATAGGTTCAAAAGCGATTTCACAGCTCGGAGACTATTCTTTTATGCAGGAGCTCAGTTAGAGCCAGTTATTGTTGGAAAACTTGACCCAGGGGCTGGGGCTGTTAGGAGCATACCTTTGCAAACAACAGACTGGTTCCCAAATACAGATAATATTATTTCAACTTTTCGACCATCTTCTCCTGTGACCACTGAAGCATCATTGCGTTTTGCTGAGGAAAAACCATACAATGCCGAACTACCAAGAAGAAATTATTTGATTCCTAATTTTGAAAAACCTGGAGAATTTATTCCGAATCCGGAATATCAACCTTCTGTTCACGGTGATTGTAAGCGTGTATTTGACATGATGAGCCGCAATCGTTTACACCTTAGATTGAAGAGTAAAATTAGACAAGACGGACGCAACGCTACACCGGAAGAGCAAAAAGTGATTTCTCAAGCTGAAGATTTATTTAAAACTCTTCACTTGGGTGAAGTTAATCAAAATGTCTTTCCACAAGTGTTAATGGGTGCACTCAAAATATTGTATGGACATGAAATCACTCTGGATGAGGCTAGAACAAACTGGTATGAACATATTTTGTTTTTGCACCATTCAATGATGTTGCCAGGAAGTCCTAATACAGATGATAAAAACTACAAAATTTTTCAAGCACCTAAATATATAGCAGAAGGCGCTCTTACAGGTACCACTCCAGCATCACCGTTCCATACAGCTTGTATTGCTGGTGTCTATAATGAGGATTATAAAGATGAGGGTGGAGCGGCCTTTGTGTTAGACCGTTTTGTAGTTCGTCCCGAAAGCTTATCTAAGCCCAAAAGTATTCCTGAAAAAATAGGAACTAGACTTTCTGGCGTAGTATTAGAAAAAGGAAAAAGTGCAAACAGGGAAAAGGTGTATCACGCACTTGAAGAAGCAGGTTTAGCAGAAGAATATGGATTTCTGGCAGATTTGCCATTTTTAGTTATCCATCCTTCAGTATGGGGAACTGTCCCATTTGTTCCATCTCCATTACAGTATTTACTCTTCAAAGACCCAGGTGGAAAGAGGTACTCAGCATCAAAAGACCCAAAAGAAGTTCCTGTTTTACGGTGGGGCGGTGTGTCAGATAAAGAACTCGCGGAAGGAGCTATTCCGAGACCTATTACAGGGGCTGATTTTGTAACACCTGTAGAATATTGGGACGATAAAGGGAACAAATTAGTCGATTATGACATCTTGTATGAAATGATTCCTTTAGAGCAAGCTTTAGAAACGACTACTTTGGACAAGTGGTATAACAATGGTAAAAATATTGAAAATCTTAGAGAGTTGATGTATAACCCTTCAGGTGAAAAGGTATTTGACCCTACTGAAGTTTCAATAATGCAAAACCAAGCTAAATACATCGCGACCTTTTTGCCGGATGCTATTGGTACTAATGTAAGTGCCGGTACCTTTAGTGGTGAAAGAACCTTCCAAAGATTTACTGTTGTTTCTGTTTTTGCTCGATGTGTTGATTTATTGACGTCGAAAGATCTACATCTGCATGATGTAGAGAAAAAGCTGATCAGTTTGATCAGGGTTCTAGGTCAAGGTAAAAAAGATTCCAGGGCTATTGAAGCAATCGTCATAAGTCTTAAACAACTGTTAGGTACTCAAGAAACCGCAGAAGAGAATGCTCAACTCATGCTTGATCAGGTTCTTAATGCCTTGAAAGTTAGGTAGTGATTTACCCCTCTTTAAGCTGTCCCATTTCACACTTGTTAAATATGAAGTTGGAGATTTCTTTTTATAAAAGATGAGTTAAAGTTCGGAATTTTCAATAGCAAAACCGAAAACTATGATAGTTGCTTTATCCTTACCCACTTTTCTAGAGTAGCAGGATCAACGCCTTCATTGATAGGCTGGGGAGTTTTATAAAACAAATTACAAACCACTGGTACGAGAGTTCCTTCTAATTGGCGCTGCTGGTGGTGTTGGATTGGCTTTATTTTTTGCTGAGTCTATGTCTTGTTTTGTTCCTTCTGCAACATTTTGTGATCTAGAAGCATCGCCTTCACCCCTTTGTTTGTCTGCAGCATGTTTTGTTTCAGTTACAAATTTAGCTAGTTGTGCTTGTCCAAATTGACTCATAAGTTGTCCTCCTTGAGATTTTACTATTCTTGGTAATCGTGGAGCTATCATAGCTCCACCAAGAGCACCCCCGGCAATTGCAAGCCCTCTTGCTTTACCTTGTAACCCCATTTCATCAGCTTGTCCTTTAGCATATTTGTATCCGAGATATGCTCCGGGAACTGCAAGTGTGGCAGCTGCTGTGCCCAAAGCTGCTCCCTTTCCAGCCATTGCATTCTTCATCGCCATATTACCCAAGTCATCGAACAAGCCCTTCGGCTTGAATCTTGCCATAATCCCTGGTACTTCAGGAAGCAACATAATCGCACCAATACCAGCTACTAGCCCAATCGTGTTAACAGAGCCTCGACCAGGTAAGAATGGAGGCACAAAACCGCCCTCGTTTAAATCACGAGTGATTTGTGCTTGCTCACCACCGACTAATAAGTAGCCGATGATAATGAAGACCAACATCGCTGGGAAGACTGCCAAATTAGCAGCTAAGCCCTTGACCCAGTTGCCAAACACATTACTCTGAATAGCGCCCATCATTAAAATGACAGGGGCAAAGGCGATCGAAAGGATGATTTCAATGTACACCTTGGCGAGAGCAAAGAAGGTGCGGAACATCGCAAATAAAATAGCAAAGAAAATGATCAGAGTACCTAATACTCCAGCAATCCCTGCTGCAACACCGGCTAAGAAGTCTCCCAGACCACCACTGCCAGACAGCATTTCTTCTACTAATTGAGAAATAACAGCACCAGAACTACCGGCAAAGTTACTGGTGATAATTCGAGCGTACACGCCAAAAATATTGTCAGAGAGGATCTCCATCCCACCCAAAACACTGCTTAAAGATGCGGAAGAAGAAAAGACCGCTACCAAGAAGAACATTGATATATACATCAAATCAATAAGTAATCCAGCGATCGCGTAGGAAAAAGTCACCATCAATAAGGCCACAATAATTCGTGGGAGTGCTTGCTGAACAGTGACAGCAGCTTGACCACCCAAGTTCTGGCGGAACATGATGGCAAATCCAATAATTAAGAAAATAATCACAAAAAAGACATAGGCTATATTGCGGAATATTTTCCAAATATCTAAAAGTGGAGTTAAGGAAGCGAATCCGACTCCTTGCGCATAGGCTGGTTGGGCAATATTCATGTCTTGGAGAAGATCTGCGATATAGGAACGAGTATCAGCTGGTTGATGAAATGTCATCGCCACTGCTTTACTGAGACCTCTGACAGCACCATCAGCCACCCCTTGTGGACAATCTTGTCCGACACAGCCACCCATTAATGTATTTAAGGAGTGCGTCACAAATAAGGTGGAGTTAAACATTGTTTGCTGGTAGTTGGTCCGGTCATCAGAAGCTGCTGATTCAAATTCTTGTTGGAGTTGTTTGGTATCCGCTTGCGCTTTGACTATTGTTACCAAAGAAAAAAATGCAAAGGAAGCAAAAAGGAGTGAGAGAAGAATTCGTTTTGGCGACATCGTAGTAGTTATTTTACCCAAGCATACCTTATATTGGAAGTAGGAGGTTGGGAGAGTAGTTGGTATAATACAAACCACTTGTATATTACTTTTTTGGGAATTACACACATGCGCTTTTTTCTTTTTCTCATCACTAGTGTCTTTACTCTTTTTGTGTTGTCATCACAGAGTGTGTCAGCTCAAGTAATCGTTGCTCCAGAGGTTGAGTTGGTAGCCACTGATCCGGCGACGGCGACTGAAGCGGGGATCATCGCGACGGATTCGGCAGTTGCGACAGGCTCGGCGCGGATTGAAGAAAGCATCCAACAACGCACCCAAGCTGACATTACCCAAACCCAAAGTGCGGTGAAAAGTCGACTCGCGCAATTCTTGGATGAAAATCCAATTGGCTCATTAAATTTCACCAACTTTGTCCAGCATGCTATCCGGAATGCCGTTAATGCCGGCGTGCCAGCGAACATGTTGGTCCTGATGTTAATGTTTCCGGTGATTGCTTCTTTGATTGCCGTTTCTCGACATATTGTGGGACTGGAAGGGTTCGGTGTGTACACTCCGGCCGTATTAGCTGTTGCTTTCTTATCGACTGGTATCGCGACAGGATTGGTCTTATTCTTAGCGATTATTGTGAGTGTGATTGTTGGTCGAATTGTGTTGGAGTATCTCAAGCTCCAGTACCTCCCACGTACAGCTTTACTCTTATGGTTTGTATCACTAGTGGTATTTGGTCTGCTGTTGGCCTCCCCGTATTTGGTGGGGTTTGTCAACTTAGCAGCCGTCGGTATCTTCCCCATTTTAGTATTAGTACTTCTTTCAGAAAACTTCATGTCAGCACAATTGAATGTGAGTCAGTCTCGTTTGATAGAGTTGACGCTAGAAACCTTATTCTTAGCCATTGCTTCAGCATTATTAATGCGGATGCATGTCGTGCAACAATTTGTGATTTTACATCCTGAGATTGTGATTTTGGGGGTGGCACTCATTGACGTAGCAATTGGTAAATACACCGGTCTGCGTATTACTGAGTACTTCCGCTTTAAACCAATACTTGATGAAGAAGAATAACACTAGTTACTAATTATTAGTTATCAGTTATTAGGACAGCTATGACGGTTGTTAAATCTTATAAAGATTTGATTGTCTGGCAAAAGTCGATTGATCTGTGCACTGAAGTATACAGAGTAACTAATAAGTATCCTAAGGAAGAAAGATTTGGTCTTGTAGATCAAACGAGAAGAGCCATGGTGTCAATTCCTAGCAATATAGCTGAAGGGAATGGGAGATCAAAGGAAACACACGAATACAAGCATTTTTTAAGAATTGCTTACTCATCTGCTCAAGAAGTAGAGACTCAATTAATAATTGCACGCAATTTGAAATTTATTGATAAAAAGGATTTTGAGGAGATAAGTGCCAAATTAGTCGAAATTCTAAAAATGTTAAATTATTTTATTTATAAAACTAATAATTAATAACTGATAACTAGTAACTGAAATGTCTGTTCAACCTTCTCACATCCTCGGTATGAATGCGCGTATGCAAGTGTACACTTCGCAAAACTCTCGGCAGGCCAAAAAGTACGGTTTTTCTAAGTTGCGTGCCAAAAATTTTCTCAAAAAACATGGCATTACAGTGCCGGAGCTCTATGCGGTGATTGCTTCTCGTGAGGAGTTGCGGGAGTTTGAATGGCGAGAAACCAGTGGCTCGTTTGCGATCAAGCCAGCCAACGGGAGTGCCGGGAAAGGGATCTTAGTCATTCGTCGGTATGATAAAAACAAAAATGTCTGGTTGGATATTGAAGGCAATACGTACACTGAAGATGATTTAGATTTCCATGTATCCGACATTTTGGAAGGACAGTACACCACTTGGGGCAACAAGCACGCTGCTATTATTGAAGAACGAATTGGGATCCATCCAGATCTAGAGCCGTTCGTGGAAGTTGGCACTCCAGATGTGCGGATTATCGTTTACAACAACATTCCCGTGATGGCGATGACACGTTTGCCAACTGAAGCCTCGGATGGGCGTGCGAATCTGGATCAAGGGGCACTGGGGTTAGGGATTGATATGGGTACTGGTAAAACTATTCATGGAGTGTCAGGCAAAAAATCCTTGATTCAGTATGTCCCGAAAAATGGCCATAGTGTCAAAGGCATTCAAATTCCATTTTGGAAAGAATGCTTGAAAACTGCAGTTCGGGTTGCCAATGCCACGGGCTATGTCTTTATGGGGGTTGATCTATTTATTGATCCCGAAAAAGGTCCAATGGTGGCTGAGGTCAATGGGTTTCCGGGCTTGTCGATTCAACTCGCCAATCGAGTGGGACTGCGGCGGCGTTTGGAGAGACTCGATGGCGTCGTAGCGCGAAATGTTAATCATGCTGTAAAGATTAGTCAGTCCTTATTTGCCGAGAGCTTCCCGTCAACCGATACCGACTTAATTATCTTAGAACCCAAAGAACAAGTCACGGTATTTGGTGATCATGATGATCAAGAAACGGTAGTGGCGTTGATCAATACTGGCCGGTATCGGAGCTCGATTAGTTTGAAATTAGCACAAAAACTCGGCTTGGTAGATCCAGAAGACTTGTTATGGAAGCAGACCTTTGAAGATGAAGGAAAAGTCCCGATCGTCGAAGTCCGCTACAAAATTCGAGATCGAGTCGTGACGACCACCATGGCCGTGTCTAAGCGTCTGGATCGCAAACGTAATGAAGTTGAGATTGGTCGCAAGGACCTGGGTGGTTTCTTGGTAGGGGAGGAGCGGTAATATGGCAAAACAACAACCATTAACTATTATTCAGAAGGTTAATCCAATCAATAAAGAGATTGAAAAGAAAAAGTTCTTATTTGATCCTCTCTACAATCCGCAATTTGAGTATCCAGAAGAAATTAGTGAGCAAGAGTTTGCCAAATATGGAGCGGTAGCTTCCGATCGCTATGTTCCGCAAGCCAAACATATTTTAGATACTGTCATTAAAAAATACGGGAGTGAGTCAAAATATATCGAAGAAGTCGAAGGGCCGGTGATCACCAGAGAAGAGTTGACCACACGTATTCACGATTACTTAAAAAAAATGGGGTTAGAAAATGAGGTAGCACTGCGGTTTTCTTCGTCCTACATAGCGCGTACCAGTGTTCATAAGAGGGAAATGTTTATTCGGTTACCCATTGAACATCGAGAACATTCCTTGGAAAGTGTACTCAACCACGAAATCGGGACGCACTTGTTGCGCAACATTAATGATGAGCAGCAACCTTGGCACGGGAAGAAAAAACAGTTTGGTTTTCGTGATCACCTTGAGACAGAAGAAGGATTAGCTGTACTGAATTTTTACTATAGTGCTTCCGAAAAGTACCTGTGGTTACAAGCATTGTATTACTATGCAGCATATTTATCTGGTCGATTGTCATTTTCACAGTTGTTCAAAGAACTGGAAAAATATGTGGATGACAAGGAACGACGATGGAAGATTTGTTTGCGGATGAAGCGAGGCATGAAAGACACCTCCTTGCCTGGTGGATTTACCAAAGATCAAATCTACTTAGCCGGAGCGTTTCGAGTGTCTCAGTGGTTATCTGCCCATCATTTTAATCCCACCGAACTATATCTAGGCAAAATTGATATTGATGATTTGGAGGCTGCCCAAAAAGTAGCTACCTCTGGAAAATTGCTGCTCCCTTTTTTCATTTCCGAAGTAGAATACAAGAATCAAATTCTTGCCATTATTGCCCAAAATAATATCCCCACCAACTCATAACATGCTCACCACGCAACTAGGAATCACTACCGCTTATTTTTCGCAAGCCTCGGAAATTAAACGAGAAGAAGTGTTGGCTGCTGACATTATTTCAGTCCGTGGTCATCATCCGTTGGGAATTTATCACTCTTCGCACATGATGTGGCGCGGAGATATCCGAGGCATTTCAAACCCTCTCGAATTTATTCGATCAAAACGAGAAAAACAGGCCCAACCCAAAGTTATTCAAGAGTTTTCACAAAAACAGATAGTGTTGCTTACCAAAGAACTATCTCCCGAATTATTGACGGAATTTAAGCTCTTATATGAAAAAACTACTCTCAAGAAAGATCGACACATTACGTATGATATCGATGGAATTGTTGCTTCAAGACAAGTAATGGGTGCCACATACTATATTAGTGGATTGTGGGATGTTCAACAGAAACTGGTGTCTGGGTTACTCTTTTCGATTAGAAATAAAGTGGCTACGGTGTCTTTTGGAGCCAAGGAACGATTTCAAGATATCAGAGGTGGAGTGGGTGGAGCCTGTGAATATGAGTTGATTCGTTTCTGTAAAACAGTCGCTGTGGAAGAGATTATTCATGGTCTGGGCAAAAATCCCGTCGGTATATACACCAACGCTGGACTTTTTGAATTTAAAGCCCGGTATGGTTTTACTGCTTTTCCTAACGAATTTTGGCAAACCACTTTTATACGAAACCTTGCGATTCGTTTGTCAGATCTAGTCTTTATTTCGATAGATAATAATCAGTTGTGTTACACTGTGGTGAGTGATTTGCCCGAAAAGGAAGTCGTAAAAAAATATAAGGCAAGAGAAGTGCCTTTGGTAAAAGTAATTCCTTTTTCTGAGCTCGAAGCACAGTATCAACAATTATTGCAAACTCTCCCCGAGTAAATAGTATGAACTGTATTATTCTCTCTTCCCATCTTGATCATTCCGCCCAGCGAATGGTGGAAGAATTTGAAAAAAGCGGTGTGACAGTCCACTTTGCTCTGTATTCCGAGATAATGAAGAGTCCGATTACAGCTTTTTTTGACCAGTTTGATACTCACAAAAGTGTGCTCATTCCTCGTCAACCGTATACAGCAAACGATATTGAAGACCAATACAGTGCCCTGCTTCGCAAAATTCTAAATAATCACACCTTCAAATACGTGTTTGACCATGGTTTATATCAGAGCAACTTTATGGAGTACGAAGACAAGTTTTTTCAAGCACAGTTTTTCGAAGAACATCAACTGCCACACGCTACTACCTGCTATATCAATACCTTTGACGACTCACAATTCCCTCTTGTTGCAAAACGACGCATCTCAAGTCGAGGCGCGGGCAACATTCTTCTTCATAACAGAGAAGAATATACCCACTTTGCGGAAGTTCACAACATCTTTCATTATATGTACCAGCGATACTATCCATTGATCGCTGATTATCGGGTGTTAGTCTTATTTGGCAAGGTGGTGGGCATCGTTGAAAGAGAAACCCACATCAAGGATGATGGACGATTGACGGTGACGGTGAAAGGTCAAGCCGATTTACCCCAAGAAATTCTTGATGCGAGTATAAAAATTGCAGAAAAACTGCAGTGTGACTTGTGTGGGATTGATATTGGCAAGAAAGAAGATGGTGAGTTGTTTTTTATTGAATATAATACGTCTCCGCAGTTTACTAGTTTAGAGAAAAAGTTGGGAATCAATGTTGCCGCGAGTGTGGTAGAAGCTCTACTCGAGAAAACAAACACAGTTTGATATAATTCCCCAATGGTTAACCCAAATCAGTCTCCGCGCTCTAAGAAAGTCGCCCTCGGCATGTCCGGTGGTGTCGATAGTTCTTTGTGTGCCTATCTGCTCAAAGAGCAAGGCTACCAAGTGACTGGTGTCTACTTAGAGTGTTGGCGTGCACCTGGTTGTCGCACTGAGGAAGATCGCAAGGACGCGTTGAAAGTTGCTTTAGAGCTAGACATTCCTTTTCAGGTCCTAGATTTTAAACAACAGTATAAAGATCGAGTAGTTGAATACTTCTTCAACGAATATGAAGCCGGACGTACTCCCAATCCTGATGTGTTGTGCAACAAAGAGATCAAATTTGGCATGTTTTATGACTGGGCAATGGAGCAAGGATTTGACTATGTTGCCACAGGACACTATGCGCAACTAGACAGTAGCCAACAGTTAGCCGGGGACAGTAAACAAAATCCATTATCCGGTATCCAAAACACAGCACCTACATCTAACAACTTACATCTTACATCCTCTCACGATATCAAAAAAGATCAGACGTATTTCTTATATCGACTGCGACAAGAGCAGCTTGCCCACATTCTTTTCCCAATTGGTCATTTAACGAAACAACAAGTGCGTGAAGAAGCAAAACGACGTGATATTCCCGTGGCAGAAAAGCCCGACAGTCAAGGTATTTGTTTTATCGGAGAAATTAATGTCCACAATTTTTTGAAAGAACGCTTAGGGGAACATCCGGGTGAAGTCGTAAATACCAAAGGTGAGGTGATGGGTCGTCATACAGGCTTATGGTTTTATACTGTAGGTCAGCGTCATGGCTTTGAAATCTTTGGCAAATGGAAGAGTCAGCAAGGCGAGTTGCGTCATGCGATGCCGCCGTACTATGTGATCGGAAAACTTCCCGAAACTAATCAACTGCTGGTCGGTTTTGGTGCCGAGACTTTTCGGACCGAATTCGGTTTGGAAGATGTCCATTGGATATCTCCGATATCAGAGAACGGCTTCCCGGGAGTGGAAACAAATCTCGGATATCCAATCTCTAATCTCTACGTCCGCATTCGCCATGGTGGAAAGCTGATTCCGTGTACCATAGAGATCAGGGACCAGATATCAGGGAGTGGAAACAAATCTCGGATATCTAATCCCAAATCTCTGAGGTGTATTCTCGACGAGCCAACACAAGGCATCGCTGAAGGCCAAAGCGCGGTGTTTTACCAACAACTAGAGACTCGAGATCCGAAATCAGATATCAGTACCAATCTCGGATATCCAGTCTCTGATCTCCAGTATGTCTGTCTCGGCGGGGGAGTCATCCGCTAGCACTATTTTCCCGTATCAAATCTCAGATAACTAGAAGATTCTTACCAAACCTTGATGGTTGTTTTGCAAATCTGTTTGCTATGATACATTCACTGTAGAAATATTCGGTAATTGGAGGGGTAATATGCCAAAATATTTGATTCAACTTGCTTCTACGAGTGTCTTACTTCTTCTCACCTTAACACTTGTTCCTACCGTTTCCGCCCAAACACTCGATAAAACTTGTCGATACAGTAGTACCCAGTCTCGAGTTAAACGACTGGGCTTTCAACCCTGGGAACAACAATTATCTCTGCGCTGTGGAGAGGCGTTTGAAGTTGGTGGATTTCACGATCACACTGGTAACTATGCATCCGATACCAAGATTCGCATTACTGGTCCGTACTTTGATGCCGGCAAAATAGACGGGAAGCCCATCGCCAACGGTCAACAATTTCAGACGGCCGTGATTCCTGGCCATAATTATCAGTACACAGTGCGCGTGCGGACCCGTGGCATGGATGGAGGAGCGTGTGAAGACTATTCGTATGTGAATGTTCACTGTCCTGCTCCGACGCCAACCCCAACCGTTCAACCCACTCCATCGTCAACCCCAACGCCAGAAGCGTGTCACTATAGTAGTACCCAAGCCCGAGTCAAGCACGATAGTCGAGACACAGCGAAAGATCAACATTGGCACCAAGAACTCCGCATCAAGTGTTTTGAAGCCTTTGAAGTAGGCGGATTTCATGACCACACCGGTCAGTATGCTGATGATGTAAAGCTGCGAGTGGAAGGGCCATACATGAACTGGAATAAATTTCAGAATGGCGATCGAGTCAACGTCGCGTTTCCCGGTGAATATCGTTTATACGTGACCACGAAAGGTCAACGTGGTGAAACCTGTCAGGATATGGCGAAAGTACAGGTTAGATGTAAGTGGTAGGATGTAAGATGTAGGTGAATCGTTTTTTGCCGTTTTTCGTCATCCTTGACCATCTGGTGCGTTGTTAACGAACCTAGATGATCGAGGATCTATATATCTGAGATTGGGGTGGAAGCAGCAAAACGCCGCTCTGGTGAACGGCGTTCTTTTGAGACGGACAGAAATAAACTAGCTGGCGCGATCTTGGATGGTCGTGTGGACCCGTCCGCCGCGCTCCGCTGTGATTTCCAGACCGTTGATGACGAAGCAGATGTTTCGTGCATCGCTCTTGGCGACACATTCCGCGACTCGTGTTCCGGGCGGGAAGTGTTCCCCCCCATACACAAACTCGCGGTTCAGAACATATACTTCCGGGTTCTGTGTCTGTACTGCATCCTGCATTGCCATGGTGCGTTCCTCTTTAACTGTGTTCTTGCTTCGTCGAATTCTTCACTCTCTGCTGAACTCAGAAAAGACCGCAAGTGGTCTCCTGATGTAGCAAATTGTGAAGCCCATAGTATATCACTTTGTGAAGAAAAAAGCAATAATCATTGATACAGGGGGCTTGAGAGTTGGAAAATTTTTTATGTATGTAGAAAGGGGAATGAAAGAAAAACGCCGCTCTGGTGAACGGCGTTCGAGTTGTAGTCCTGCTCGTGATTAGTTGATCACCAGTGAACTACGGTGGATGGTGGTGTGAACCTTACCGTTCCGGGGAACGGTAAATTCGAAGTTGTCATACACCCGGAATGTGACGTTGTTGTCATCACTCAGGGTGGAGATTTCGACGAACTCCGTATCTTCGGGGAACACTCTCCCCATCAGACGCAGCGCCTGATTCAAACGATAGGTCCACGTTTTGCTCTTTGTAACAGTTACCATTTCTCAAAACCTCTTATTCTGTGCATCAGCGAAAGTTCTCACGCATGCTCTAAACGAGAAAGAGACCGCATATGGTCTCTCTGTATAGGGCATTTGTGAAGTGCTTATTATATCA
>CAZULU010000007.1:0-1414 GCA_964621585.1 uncultured Pseudomonadales bacterium | reverse complement strand
GTTGATTCCCATTGACCAGAATCATTATTGGCAAAATACACAGTGTAGCGTTCTTCGTGTGTCATAACGTCCTTTATGCAAAGTAAGAACGATGACTATATCAAAAATTTTATGTTTGAGAAGAGGAGTGTGGATCTGTCCCGGTTTCTTAATTGACACGATTGGTTTGTTTTGTAAAGATGAAGCTGTGACTAATACATTGGAGGACGTATGGCTGAAATTGTTTATCCTGAGATTGTTAAATATTTAGGATCCCACGACAAGATTGTCAATTTGACTCGATTTCGAAAAATTGATAAGAGTAGTTTAAAACATGAAGAGAGTACTGTTGTTATGGAAGAAGCTGAACGCGTCTTGGCAGCCGTATCTCAAGGGCAACCGGTTTCAGAGCAATTATTTGATGGGAATGAATACTTTACCTTTACTAGCTTGGGTGGACACACTTCGCCAACCGAGGTCGTTGGTCATGTGGTGGCAACCTCACTAGATCTAGTTTCTCGTTTTGAGAGAAAAGCTATGTCATCGAAGCCAAGAGTTGAAGAGTAATTCAGAGACTTGACACTCTCGTTCTATCTGCTATTATTCACAGTACTTCCAAAGTCACTTTGGATGTTTCTTCTTGATTGACATAAAGACGTAAGATGCTTGACTAAACTCAACGCATGACTGCCTCTTTCACACGTTTGAAAATACTACGCAAAAGCAAGCAAAAATACTGCTTGTCTTTTCTTTTTCTGCGTGTACAATCAGAATTCTTGTTTTAACCAACAAGGCCGAACCTTAACAAGTGAATATCATTTGACAACAATATATCACCATTGAAATTTACATGGTGGTAGAAAGTCGAAAGCAATGTGTAAGGGAAGTTATTTATAGCTTCCGTCACAAAATTTTTGAGTAAATCCAAATTTGAACCAAATCAAACTTTAAAATTTTTTTGAGAGTTTGATCCTGGCTCAGGATGAATGTTGGCGGCGTGCCTTAAGCATGCAAGTCGAGCGGAGTAGCAATACTCAGCGGCAGACGGGTGAGTAACACGTAGGAATCTACCTCAAACTGGGGAATAGCCCTCCGAAAGGAGGGGTAATACCGCATGTGTCCGCAAGGATAAAGCAGCAATGCGGTTTGAGAGGAGCCTGCGCACTATCAGCTAGTTGGTGGGGTAATGGCCTACCAAGGCTATGACGGTTAACCGATGTGAGAGCATGATCGGTCACAAGGTCACTGAGACACGGGACCTACACCTACGGGTGGCAGCAACTGGGAATCTTGCGCAATGGGCGAAAGCCTGACGCAGCGACACCGCGTGTGGGAAGAAGGCCTTCGGGTTGTAAACCACTGTGGCGAGGGATGACTTCGACAGTACCTCGCTAGAAAGCACCTGCTAACCACGTGCCAGAAGCCTCGGTAATAC
>CAZULU010000006.1:0-19237 GCA_964621585.1 uncultured Pseudomonadales bacterium | reverse complement strand
GGACCTACAGAGTTTGGGGTATTTAGTGTTGGTTTCGCTATTACTGTTATCTTAACTAAAGTTATCGATCTTGGGGTGAATGCGGCCATCATTAAGTATGTAGGAGGCAGCCAACAAGACTCAGAGAGGAGTGCATATCTCTCAGAAGCGAGTAAATTAAAAGTCACCACAACAATTGTAGTCACTATTCTAGGCTTAATGATGGCTCCATGGATAGCAGACAGAATCAATTTCCCTCATGTCGATATCATTCGAATTTCTTTTGCATTGATCGCAGGGACTATTTTTTATGAGCATTTGTTGGCTTTACTTCAGTCACTGCATCAGTTTGGACAAGCTATTTTTCTGAATGTATTACAGGCAGGTACAAAACTATTAGGCGTTATTATCTTCTTTCTGCTATCAATACGATCTGGCTCTTGGTTGTTTGCACTCTATATCGCTGCTCCATTTACTTCGTTACTCATGGCTAAGACATTTATACCACAACAAATTACTCTCAATATTTTTTCTTCTTCTCCGAAAGCAATGAAAAATATCCTGACAATGATGAAACATACTTCTATTGCATTGATTGCTGCAGGTATCATCGAAAATATCGACGTGCTATTTATCCAACGCTATCTTAATACCTATGAAACAGGGCTTTTTGGGGGTGTCTCTCGAATTGCCATGTTATTTGCTGTGATTGCGTATTCTATTGGGAATGTTCTGTACCCTCGGGTAGCAAAGTATAAATCTCAAGAGCATCTGCAAGCATTTCTTAAAAAAGCGTTTATGATTGTGGTAGCGAGTGCTCTAGGCTTTTTGATGACGATACCATTTGCGAAGTGGTTAATTATTCTCACCATTGGACAAGCCTATGTGGCAGCCACTCCCGTGCTATTGATTCTGTTGGCTGCGTCATTCCTAACGATTGCGGTCATTCCCTTTATTGCGCTCTTCTATAGCTTCAATGCCAACTGGTACTTTTCACTCAGCGGTATCTTACAATTAGTGATCGTGGTGCTCGGTAATTACTTATTTGTGCCAATTTATGGCTTAGAAGCTGCTGCCTGGACCCGATTGGCCTCACGGATCTTCTTATTTGTGTTTACTGTCTCAATGGGCTTATATTACTACTATCGTCACTATGTTCTTCCTTCAGCACAGAAGCATTAAAACATTTATTAGACTTCATTGGCCTATGGTGCTTGCTGTGGTCGGTTTTTTGATGCTTACACTGCCTGCGTTGATGGATACCGATCATCAGTTGAAGAATCTTGAACCATATCCAGATGGTTTGCTGTACACCTTGAGTGCGCGTTCGCTGAGCCAAGGGCAGTCACTCGCTCTTCATTTTGAAGATTCTACGCTGCCTTTACGTGTTCCACCTATCTATTCTTTGTATCTGACGCCATTTTTTCTAGTTTGGAATGCACCATCGGTATTCTATGTGGCCAATGTTGTGCTTGGAGTCATCTCACTTGTCGTACTGTATAAAATCCTCCAACACTTTCAACTGTCTCAGTTCACTGCGACGGCAAGTCTACTTTTATACTTGTCCCATGGCTGGATATTTTGGTTACCTGCGTTGCCAATGTCTGAAAATATTGTGTTGCCACTCCTACTCATGGGAATATATGGCTTGCTGAAACGACAAGAACGGTGGGGAATAGCGATCAGTGCACTCGGCTTTGTGGGGTTATTGTTTACCCGATACTCAGTCGTCTTAACAACCTTGACAGGACTGCTGCTCATCAGTGCATATCTAGCAAAAAAAGCCAACACATTCACGAGAATTGTTTGTGGAGGAGTTTCTTTGGCGTTGGTGGCAGTGTTGTATGTCTACCTCAAAACCCAAGGCATGGATTTGTGGCTGATGATCATCAATACTTTCAACGCCATTTGGACCGGAAATCAGTTTTGGGGATTCAATAATGTCGCAGCGAACTTTGCTTTCTACACTCAATCACTGCTCGGCCAATCACAACGATGGCTCTGGTGGACAATTCCGTTCACCTCAGCAGCTGTTGTACTAAGCACCATCTATGGCCTATGGAGTTATCGCAATAAGTTCACTGCGGAAGTGCTCGGATTGTGCCTTTTGGGACTATCTGTCTATCCATTGTTATTCGTGTTTTATTATCCAGACCTCCGGTATAGTTTCCTGATTTTTCCCGTCTTGCTGATTGGCACAGGGTTCACCCTTCAAACAGTCTGGAATAGAAAGAAAGTCATCGGCATGTTGTTAGCTCTCACCTTGTTGCTGTCGCAAATCCCTCAACTCACCGTATTGAAAACTCTGGTCAGCGCCAATATTTTACATTCCTCAACTGCTTGGCAATATCGAGCTATTCAAGAATTTAATTCCTTTGCAGAATCACAAGATGGAGAAGTCTTGCTGACTACAGCGCTTCCACCACACTTGGTCAAAGTCTACCAAACAACGGAATACCGAATCTTGCCGTTATCATCTAGCCAAGAGTTCCTACAAAAAAAGCAACACATCTGGGGATCTGATATCAACTATGCTAATCTGACTGAGACCTATCAAGAGTGGATCGCTGAAGGAAAAACTGTCTATATTAGCAATGCATACATTACTCATCTACAAGAAGTCATCGCAGACTATGAAGAATATAAAGAAGTCTTTAGCTTCGAACTCGTGCACGAAGGTTGCGATCAAGCATGCAATATTTATAGGCTCAGTTTGAAAGAACTTACAGAGGATTGATCAGCATAACTACACATTGCCATGGAGTATTACTGTTTCGTAATGCTTGATAAATTTCTGTTTGAAATCCGCATTCTCTATCAGTGATTCGGGCTTAGCTCCCTGATATTGACCAGCCTCATGAGTTGCCAAAAAATCTGGAATCATTCTACCAATTTCATGGGTATTGCTGACTGCTCCAAACTGTTGCTTTACATCCTTTACAATTCCTTCTAAAAAATCTTGGTACTGGGCTTCTTCGTTGGATAATTCCTGTGAGGGAACCATAATAACTCCTAATTAATACGATATATCTTCACTAGTGTACGCCTTTTTTTGTATAACTCAACTGTTTTGCATTGTTGATCAAGTCGAGGTAAAATAAGACTCTTATGGCGACTCCACATTTTTTTAGCCTCCAATCAAGACTCGGCCTCAAATATCCACCAATTGGTAGCACTGAGTTAAACATTGGGGTAGAGCAAGGGGGCAATGCTATTCTTTCGCCAGATTTCACCTTTGAATTTGATCATCTCAATGTCTCGCGCTTACTGTTCCCACTCCCCGAAGATATTACTGAGGCAGAAGATTATCTGAAACGGGTAGCCGAGGAATATGCCACTGCCGCCAACTTTATGAATTCCCAACTCAAACCTGACCACATCCAAGTCGTTTTGGGCGGAGATCACAGTGTTGGCTTTCCGTCTCTCTTAGCAGTCTTACAGCGAGAACAAGCCAGCAATGTCGGCGTCATCATGTTTGACTCCCATGCTGATCTGCATTTACAATCCACTTCACCCTCTGGCAACATTCATGGCATGTGGATGAGAATGCTCTGTAATGGTTTTGACCATACCACTATTCAAGAAGTAGTTACGCAAAAACTGCCTTGTAATAACTTACGCTATGTCGGTAACTTGCTCACCGAACCAGAAGAAGATCGTTTCCTCGCGGAGCACCACATAACTGTCAGTTCAAGCGAAGATTTGGTGAGTAAAAACATCAAACATGATCTCAAACACTTTGTGCAAAGCTTTCCACACATTCATGTCAGCTTTGACATCGATATCTTTCAGCAAGCACTCGCTGCAGCCACCGGCACGCCAAACCCAAATGGCATGACCAAAGAAGAGGTCTTCCCATTACTTGAAGTATTTCAACATGCAAAAAGTCTGTCGATAGATCTTGTAGAGGTAAATCCGCAAAAGCCAAAAGCCGAGCAAACAATTGATTTGGCCCGTGATGTCCTCCGAGTATTATTGAAAAAGCAGCTCAATTACGAGCTACAGCCAGTGGTGTAAAGCTATCTTCTAAAAAACTCAATCGTTTTTTGTAAGCCTTCTTCAAAAGTGACTTGCGGCTCCCAATCCAATAGGTGTTTAGCTTTTGAAATATCAGGGCGGCGTCGAGTCGGATCATCCTTTGGCAGCGGCAAATACGCAATTTCTAATGATTCATTAATCTCTTTGCGAATAATTTCTGCTGTTTCTAATACAGTAAACTCGCCTGGATTACCAAGGTTTACAGTCTCACCAGATAAATTGTCAAAACTGGCCAAACGCAAAATACCCTCTACCAAATCATCGACATAACAATAGGAGCGAGTTTGTGAACCATCTCCATATACCGTCAGTTTATCACCTGCTAATGCTTGTTTAAGTAGGTTCGGAATAATTCGTCCATCATCTGGATCTATCCGCGGGCCATAGGTATTAAAAATCCGTACCATTCGTACATCCATCCCGAAATCGCGCTGGTGGACACCACAAATCGTCTCACCTAATCGTTTCGCTTCGTCATAGCAAGAGCGCACGCCATTAGGATTCACGTTTCCCCAATATCCTTCGACCTGTGGGTGAATCTGCGGATCACCATAGACTTCAGAAGTGGAAGCAAACAGAAACCGTGCTTCCGGATGTCTGTGGAGCAAGTACTGCAAAATTTGGTGAGTTGCGAGTGAGTTGACCAAGTATGTTTCAACCGGGTGGGCTTGGTAACGAGGTGGAGAAGCAGGTGACGCAAAATGGAGTACTAAGTCAATATCTGTCATCGACGATAAGTAGGTTTCAGGGTGATTATTTACATCTGCTTCAATAAAGGTAAACTGCTCATTCTGATCAGCGAGTAAATGCTCGAGATTAGCCGGTCGACCAGTTAAAAAGTTATCTATTCCCACCACTTTTGCACCCTCAGCCAATAATCGGTCACACAAATGTGAGCCAATAAAACCGGCTGCACCCGTCACTACTACTGTTTTATGTTCAAGATATGGTAACTTCATAACTCGATTGTAACATTGGAAAAGACTAAATGTAGAGTGTAGAATGGGTGAATATGAAGGTTTTTGATCACAAAATAGTACCGTGGCTCATTATTCTGTTTGCGTTTCTACTCCGTGTCCCATTGTTAACAGGCTCATTTTGGTTGGATGAAGCAGCCCAAGCCATTGAGAGCACTCGACCATTTTCCCAGCAACTCGACATTGCAAAAGATTTTCAACCGCCACTCTTTCATTATTTTGTCCACTTCGTCAGTTACTTCGGTACTCATGAGGCCTGGCTGCGAAGTACTTCATTACTCGCTGGCTTAGTCACAGTCTGGGCAACCTTTGCCATTGGAAAAACTCTAAAAAATACCAAATTAGGAATGATCAGTTCCTTGTTGGTAGCGATGAATTCCTATCATATTTTCTTTTCTCAGGAGCTGCGACCGTATTCTTTTGCTGCAATGTGGGGTGTGTTGAGTTGGTTGGTTTTGTTGAAATGGATGTCTCACAAAGGAAAAACTATTGTGAAGCATCCACTCCTTTGGCCAACGCTGTATAGTGTCACAACGCTCGCCGGTTTGTATTCTGTCTACCTCTATCCGTTTTTACTGTTTTCCCAAATCGCGTATGTTTTTCTCTATAAGAAAACGTATGGAAAGCACTTTCTCATGAGCTTGAGTGCTGCTGTTATTGGTTTTCTTCCGTGGCTTCCTTTTTTCTTCGAACAACTGCGGGTTGGTTCAGAGCTACGCGTCAACACCCAAGGCTGGGATCAAGTAGTCAGTTTTCCGCAAGTCAAAGCGCTTCCGTTAACAGTGGGAAAATTCGTATATGGGGTAGTGGATTTAGATCTCAATCTGTATTTCGCAGTGAGTCTATCAATGATCGCGATGTTGAGCTTGATTATTTTAAAAAAAGCATGGTTTTTTGCTCAAAAAGAAACACGTAATTCGGTTGCTTTTTATGCTATTAGCTTGATCGTTCCGTTACTCACTGCTTGGCTGATATCTTTTGTGGTACCAGTAATTCAACCAAAACGGGTGTTATTCTTACTTCCGTTTTTCTATCTCGCTTATAGTCAACTGATCCTCCTTGGAATAGCACACAAGGACATTGTGATACAAAAAGCTTCTCAGATATTACTGGGACTTTTGTTTTTGATTCAGATATACGGGACTGTGCAATATTATCAACAACCCACATATCAACGAGAAAACTGGAGAGCAGCAATTCAGACTATTGATCAGGTTTATTCACCACACAATACTATTGTTGTATTTGGGTTTGAGGCACCATTTGCACCATGGATGTGGTACAAACATCAAAATTTTCCAACTATTTCAACCGGAACAACCACCGTCTACTCAGTTGAAGAGATCCAATCTCAGATGGAAATCGCCCTCCAATATGATACTGTGATTGTGTTTGATTATTTGCGAGATCTGACAGATCCCAATCGAACCATTGAACAATGGTTAGCAGAGTACAAATATGAACAAGGCACGCTCCTTGATTATCCCAACATTGGGTTTATCAGGGTCTTTAGTAAACAAAAGCATTTTGCTCAAACACAATAAAATAGCATGCAAATAACACTGGATATTTCATCAATCCCATACAATAGAGGTGTATCACGATATACTTCCAACCTAGTGTATGCACTCCAAAAACATCCTGAAGTAACTCTCCAAATCTTAGGGTATTCTTTACGTCAGAAGGATGCACTCACGCAGTTCGTACAAGCAGCCAACATAGCAAAAAAATATCAACAACTGTGGCAAGTTCCGCCAAAGCTTCTCTCAACCTGGTGGTACGAGTTCCCATTACTTAATCCTGAACTATTTCTCCAGCGCACCGAAGTCTTTCATGCTTGGGAAGAACTAGTTCCCGACCTCCCTAAGACTCCTGTTGTGGTAACACTTCATGACTTAGCCATCTTAAAATTTCCGGAAACAGCACACCCTTCAACACTGTACAAACATACCCGAGGTTGGCAACGTATCAAAGAGAATCATATGCATGTTATTGCCGTTAGTAAGTCAACCAAACAAGATATTATTGAGTTGTTGGATATCCCGAAAGACCATGTGCACCTGATTTATGAAGCTTTACCTGCTGAAAGTGTCTATCCTGTTAAAGAAGAAGATACTCTCAAAGTCCAACAAAAATATCATGTAGATAAACCATTCATTTTATTTGTAGGGACGCTTGAGCCACGCAAAAACCTGAATCGACTGATTACAGCTTGGCAACCATTAGCAAAACACGTTGATTTGGTCATCGCCGGAGAAGTGGGATGGGAGCAACTCGATACACATTTGGTTCATCAACCAAAATTACTCGGTCGGGTTTTGAATAAAGAATTAGCAGCGTTATACAAAATGGCAAAGGTGTTTGCATACCCCTCGTTATATGAAGGCTTTGGCTTACCCATTTTAGAAGCTTTTCATTATGGCACACCAGTTGTGACGAGTAATGTGTCTGCACTGCCTGAAGTAGCGGGTAACGCAGCAGTCCTGGTCGACCCCTTGGAAGTGGAAAGTATCACCAAAGGCTTAACGCAAATTCTTGATGAAAACAAGCCAGAACAAACACTCCGTCGCCAACAAATGAAGATTCGTTCCCAACTTTTTTCCTGGGAAAAAGTTGCTGATAAAACAATTTCTGTGTATCAAAAAGCTATAGAAGATTTTTCATGACAAAAGAAGTAAAACCACCCACCACCAACCACCAACCACTACGCATCGCTATCGATGCCAACGAAGCAAACGTATCAAATCGTGTCGGAAGCAATGAATACGCATACCAAATTATCAAAGCAATCGAACTGCAAACTCGGAACTCCTCACAAAATTTCACGATCTTACTTACAACTGAACCAGTGGAAGATATGCCACAAGAAAGGGCGGGCTGGAAATATCAGCTGGTGAGCCCTGCTAAATTTGCTACCCAATTTGCCTTACCATTATTCTTATTTAAGAATCGCGAGAAATTCGATGTCTTTTTCACCCCTGGTCACTATGCCCCTCGATTCTGTCCAATTCCATATGTCTCATCAGTTATGGATTTGGCGTTCTTTGATTTTTCACATCAGTTTCGTACCCTAGATTTGTATCAACTCAAAAACTGGACCAAGTATTCAGTCAAACATGCTCGTCATGTGATTGCCATCAGTGAATTCACCAAACAAGACATTATACAAAAATACAGTATCCCCGCAGAAAATATTACTGTTGCCTATCCAGCCATTGGCGATCAGATCACCCGTAAACAACAACGCCCAAATAGTCGTAAAGTCCTGCAACAGTTTGATATTACCCAACCATACATACTCTATGTGGGAACTATTCAACCTCGCAAAAACCTCGTGCAACTCATTGAAGCTTTTGAGATTCTTAAGGATCGATTAGAAAAAGGCAGAAAAGTTCGCAAAGAAGGCCCGCAATCAGGATTGCAACTTGTCATAGCAGGAAAAATAGGCTGGTTGGCTGGCGAGGTGATTCGCAAGATTGAGCGCAGCCGCTGGAAAACAGATATTCGTTTAACTGGGTATGTTACGGATGAAGAAAAACACGTCTTATACAAAAGTGCTGTATGCTCAACCCTAGTCGGATTATACGAAGGGTTTGGTATGCCTGCCTTAGAATCACTTTCCTTGCAGACTATCCCGGTTGTTTCCAATACTACGAGTTTGCCAGAAGTAGTGGGTGATGCAGGTATTCTGGTTAATCCCCATAGTCCAAAATCGATTGCCAAAGGTTTAGAAAAGGCACTCTTTAGAAGCACACAAGAACAGCAAGTCTTTGTCATGAAGGCCCGCAACCAAATCAAGAAATTCAGCTGGGAACACAGTGCTCAAATCATCCTTGGAGTACTAGAAACTATCGTCAGAAAGAGAGCTTAATTATCCTCAAGCTTGGTGATGTGATCAAGTTCAATACCAAATTGGTTTGTCATACCCCACTTATTGAATGAAATTACTCCATGAGTTGCTTCAGACTCATCTTGAACCATTTGAAAGCTTTCTATCCCTTGCTCATTTCTCATTTTTTTTGCAAAGTGTACAAATTTGCCTTGAATTTGCTCCGTGACTGGTTTTCCTTCATGGTCTTCGCGTGAATACACAAATTGCACAGCATCATTTGCCTTCAATTGCTTTTTTTCACCCATATTTTCCTTTGTACATTAGTAATTATTTGGTTGTAACATACCAGTTTTTACCAAACAAGCGCTGCTTGTTTTTTTACTAGATACCGCTTACTTTGGAGATATGTCAAATACTGTGACCTTGATTGGTATCGATCCTGGCTATGATCGACTGGGCTGGGCTGTAGGAAAAGTTGTTCAAGGCAAACTTATTGTTGTCGAATATGGATGTATTGTTACTAATAAAAAAGCTCCACATTCTCAACGATATGTACAAATTATTCAAGACTTTCAAGCGATTTTGCAAAAACATCAACCTGATGAAGCTGCACTTGAAACCTTGTTTTTCTCAAAAAACCAAACAACCGCACTCGCTGTTTCCGAAGCTCGTGGGGTAATCATTAGCTGCTTACTGCTACACCATTGCACCTACGCAGAGTACAATCCCAATCAAATCAAGCTATCAGTGACAGGCTACGGCAAGGCTGATAAACAAGCGGTGGAAAAAATGGTGCGCTTACAACTTGGTATACAATCTACGGAAAAAATTCTAGACGACACTATGGATGCACTCGGTATTTTGCTTACACATAGTGTCAGTCGCAATTCTCGATTATAAGAAAGCACGAATAAAAAACGAAATCACTCTATACAATTCTTTCTTCAAACCGTACACTTGTGTAGATATATGATTGCCTATCTATCAGGTACCCCTGTTCATCAACACAATACGTTAATTATTCTCGTCCAAGGTGTAGGCTATGGAGTCCAAGTCGGAACTCGCACACTGCAGAAAACGGTGGGGAAAGAGCGAGTGGACCTTTTTATTCACACACATGTCCGTGAAGATGAAATTTCCTTGTTCGGCTTTGGCGATGCACAGACCTTGGAATTGTTTACCAAATTAATAGATGTTTCTGGAGTAGGACCAAAAACAGCCCTTGCTATTTCTGACTTTGGCTCAGAAGAGATTGTTCGCGCAGTACAGCAGGCAGATGTTGCCTTTTTTAGCTCTATGCCGAGAGTTGGCAAAAAGTTGGCACAAAAGATTATCATTGAATTGAAATCAAAGTTGGGTAGCTTGAAAGACCTCGACCTCGCTCCAGAGTCCCAACAACACAGTGATGTTTCTGAGGCGTTGCGGAGTCTCGGGTTTTCAGAGCATGATATTCAAAAAGCACTCCAAAATGTGGAAGTAGAACAGTTTACACTTGAACAAGCAATCACTCAAAGTATTAAAGTAATCGGAGGACGATAAACGCTTCAATCTGTTTATGCAGAGTCCATCAATTACACCAGAAGAAGAATTACTATTTTCCTCTTTACGCGCGAAAGAATGGACAGAGTTTTTGGGACAAGAGAACATCAAACATTCTTTACAAATCAGTATCCAAGCAGCTAAACAACGTAAAGAACCTATGGACCATACCTTACTGTATGGTCCTCCAGGATTAGGAAAAACTACCCTGTCTCATTTGATCGCCAAAGAAATGGAAAGCCAAATTCGGCTTACTTCAGGAACAGCACTGTCCAAAGCTGCTGATTTGGCAGCAATTTTAACAAATCTACAACCTGGTGATATTCTATTTATTGACGAAATTCATCGAATCCCTAAAGTAGTTGAAGAAACTCTCTATCCTGCCATGGAAGACTTTGCCCTTGATATTGTGATTGGAAAAGGTCCTTCTGCCCGTACAGTTCGTTTGGAACTCCCTAAATTCACGTTAGTGGGAGCCACCACTCGATTTGGAGCCCTTGCCGCTCCTTTCCGTGATCGTTTTGGCTTGATCCATCGGCTAGATTATTATTCTTTTCCTCAGCTTGGTAATATCTTGCACCGCGCTGCGCAACGACTCGATATTACTATCGACCCTGAAGCCAGCGTTGAAATTGCCCGCCGTTCCCGCGGAACACCTCGGATTGCTTTAAAACTACTTAAGCGAGTTCGCGATTATGTGCAAATTCAAGGACATGCTCATATCACTTTTGACCAGGTTCATTCTTCTCTCAATATGTTTGACATTGATGCAATGGGACTTGATCATTCTGATCGACGATTTCTAGAAGCTGTTATATCTAAACACCATGGTGGCCCAGTCGGTCTTACCACGATTGCTGCTACACTCAGTGAAGATACTGGGACTATTGAAGAAGTCCTGGAGCCGTATTTACTACAAATTGGTTTTATAAAGCGTACTCCTCGAGGGCGCATGATTACTAAAGCTGCCTATGAACACCTTGGCCTGGAATATGTAGAAAAAGAGAATTCCTGAGTACACGGAAAGTGCTATACTCTATGTATGAGCCCAACCCAATCATTAACTCTGGAACAAAAAGTTGATTTGATTTTGCAAAAAGTGATTTTGATTGAAGAAAGATTAGATGGAGTCGAACAAAGATTGGATAGAGTGGAACAACGGTTAGACAAAGTCGAACAGAGGTTAGATAAAGTGGAACAACGGTTGGACTCGATTGAAACGCGTGTAAAGAAACTCGAAAAGAGCAACACCCTTATAGTCGCTGAACTCAAGATGTTACGAGAAACTCTAAATTTTGTTATCGAGTGGTTGGAAAAATTTGAGCGAAATATTACACAACGAGTACGCTACATCGAGCAGAAATTAGGAATTGTAGGGGTAGCAGAAAGACCATCATCGAGTTTAGCAAGCATCAAGAAATATCTTAATAACAGTAGCCCCGAATAATATATGTCATCAAACACAGGTCGTCGATCACTCTCACAAAAAATAGTTAATCGTTTACAAACGATGTGGTTAGAGTTGGTCACAGGATTTTTGTGGTGGGGAGTGGGATTTTTACCTCTCCATCATGTCAGACGTTTCTTCTATCGTTTAGCTGGAATGATTATCGGTCAAGGCTCTACTATTCACATGATGGCTCGGATCTATGATCCTCGCCACATTACCATAGGAAAAGACACCATTATTGGCGAACGCGCCAGTCTTGATGGACGTAAGCAGCTTGCACTTTCAAAAGGTGGTTTAGAAATTGGTGATCATGTCGATATCGCTTCAGAAGTCATGATTTGGACCAGCCAACATGATGTTCATGACCCAGAGTTTAAAGCAATTGAGGAAAAAGTCGTCATTGAAGACTACGTCTTTATTGGACCACGCGCCATTATCCTCCCAGGAGTAACTATTGGCAAAGGGGCAATCGTTGGGGCCGGAGCCATTGTGACCAAAGACGTGCCCTCAATGGCAATTGTAGCCGGTGTACCAGCGAAAGTCATCGGGGAGCGAAATGTGAGTGAACTAAAATATCGACTTGGTCGTGCACGCTGGTTTCAATAATATCTACACAACTCACGCCTTATGTCAAATTTCACAGTTTCTACTATTATTGTTTCCTATAACACGGCTGATCTGACGGTACAAGCCATTGAGTCAGTACTGGAAAACTACAACCAAGATAGTATTGTTGGAGAAGTGATTGTGGTTGATAACAATTCCCATGATGATAGTGTGTCACGCATTAAAAAACAGTTTGGAAAAACGATCAAGTTAATCGAAAACACAAAGAATACCGGCTTTGCTGCTGCAAATAATCAAGCGATAGCGATTGCTCAAGGCAAGTATTATTTTCTCCTAAATTCAGATACTATCCTCAAACCTCATGCACTACATCATTTATTAGAGGTTTTTACTCAATATCCTGAACAATACCAGACTGAACAATTAGCCCATACAGCCACATCTATTGATCGGGTAGGAATTGTAAGTGGTCAATTGCTTAATTCTGATGGTTCTATCCAGCCTCAAGGAATTGCGTTACCAAACCTGCTAAACATAGCAACCTGGTGGTTATGGCCATTTCCGGGAGACTTTCCCTTACTGTCACCCTTACACAGTTATCACTATCAAAAAACTGGAATATACACCAAAAGGAACATGTTTGGCTGGGTGGCGGGCACAGCCATGTTGATCAAAAGAGAAGTAATTGAGGAAATTGGATTGCTTGATGAAGCAATCTTTATGTATGCAGAGGATGTAGAATTTTGTCTTCGAGCTCGAAAACACCATTGGGACATTGTCTTCACACCCAGTGCACAGATTATACATTTTGGCTCAGCAAGTAGTTCTAAGGATAATGCCGCTATTAAAGAAATTCAGGGCCTTCAATATATATTTGCAAAACATCAACCAATCTGGCAATCCCAGCTCATACATGTCATTTTTTTGATTGGCGCATGGTTGCGTTGGCTCTTGTTTGGTATAATATTAAACAATGTCGAAAAAAAATCTACGTACACCAAAGTCATTCAAGCTCTCAAAGCAAACAACGTCTAGTTCTCGTATATCACTACAGCCCAAAGCAAAAAAAAACGAGTCACTTCCAGAACAAAAAAAACATAAATTCAATACCTGGATACAATGGGTAGATGACAACATACTCTTGTTACTTGCTGGGTTTTTAATCGCATTCATTCCACTCTATCCCAAAATTCCTTTAGCTGACCTTATTCCTGGTTACATTGTTAGACTTCGTTTAGAAGATATCTTTGTAGCTATTACCGCTGGAGTCTTTGCCATTCAGGTTCTCAGAAAGAAAGTTCAATGGAAAACACCACTAACTTGGATTATTGGTGGGTATGCTGTTGCCGGTATACTTTCGACTTTATCCGCAGTATTCATCACTAAAACCGTGCCTGCAGAACCCATCCATATTGGCAAATCATTGTTGCACTACTTCCGCTACCTTGAGTATTTTTCGTTATTCTTTATTAGTTATGCAGCCATTAAAACTCGTAAACATGTCTACATACTTTTAGGAGTAATCACTGCAACGGTGTTAGCGATTTCAATCTATGGTTTTGGCCAACGCTATTTCTACTGGCCGGTGTACTCAACTATGAATCGAGAGTTCAGTAAAGGATTACGATTAGTACTTACAGAGCATGCCCGGGTTCAATCAACTTTTGGTGGACACTATGATATGTCTGCCTACTTAGTCATTGTTCTCCCATTAGTATTAGCAATGTTCTTTACAATTCAAAAAAAGGCAATTAAAGCAGCCCTTTCAATTCCATTTTTTGCAGGGGTATGGCTGCTCATTGTCGGGGCATCACGAACTTCTTTTGCAGTATTTTTTGTCAGTATGTCTCTAGTAGTCGGATTGTTTGCTCTCCAACAAAAAGGCTGGTTGAAAAAAATCTGGTGGGGAGTGAGTCGTCAAATAGTTTTACTCGTTATCATTGGGGCGATGTTTATGAGATATGGAGATTCCATCTATGAGCGTTTTCTTCAAACTCTAGAAGGATACCCGTCGTTACATAACACGTACCACACAGCCAATGACCATCGCATAAATTTTTATCGATACTATCTAGAACCCGCAGCTGTCAAACTGGGCTTAGCTGAAATGAAGATACCTGAGGCAGAAAGACCAGAAAACTCCATAACGGTTGAAGAACTCGGTGGAGTAATGGTAACTTCTGATCAACAACCCAGACCGGCCAAGCTTCCCGGCGACGTCTACGTAGATATTCCCGACATCGTCTGGATTGCGAGTGAGGAAGGTGGTGTTGCAACAGCTGTAGAAAGGCCAAGAACGTATTCAGAAAATGCTGAGAGATATGGTTTATCCATGGCTATTCGACTTGACACACTGTGGCCAAGAGCAATTGCCGGATTCCAGCGTAATCCAATACTTGGTTCTGGTTACGCAACCTTAACAAAAGAAACTAATATTCAGTTTACAGAAGCAGAAAGCACGGACAACAACTTCTTACGGACACTTGGAGAAACAGGATTATTTGGCTTTATTACTTTCTATGGGGCAATGGTCTTAGCCATGATATTAAGTATTCGTGCCCTGATCATTGACAAAGATGTCATGGTAAGAGGTCTGGCTATCGCATATCTCGCTGCAACTGTAGGCTTACTATTAAATGCGATTACAATTGACGTTTTTGCCTCATCAAAAGTAGCATTCACGTTCTGGGCATTTACAGGTATTTTGATTGCAACTCTGATGAAAAAGTTAGACTCAGCAGATTCAACACAAACTACACACTAAATTAGAGAAGTACATATGGCTGCTCGCTCTTCATCACTCGTTACACGCCTACACACCTTGTTATCTAATCGAGAAGTGAGTGTATTAGTAGCGCTTGTCCTCATGGCGTTTGTGCTTCGACTGTATAAATTTTCCCAACCTATTGCCGATTGGCATAGCTTTCGTCAAGTCGACACCGCTTCTGTAACTAGAGAGTATGTGAAGCATGAAATCGATCTGCTAAGACCTCGCTATCATGATCTCTCTAACATTCAGTCTGGAGTACGAGTCGGAGGAGCTGATAATATCGAAGGGTGGAGAATGGTGGAGTTCCCGTTTTTAAATGCTGCTATTGCACTCGTTCTCAAAACATTTCCCTCCTTGCCTTTTATTGAAACTAACCGAGCCTTCTCAATACTAGCATCTCTTGGCACACTCGTGTCCTTGTACTATTTAACGAAGCATTTCTTTAACCAACATGTGGCTTTTTTGAGCGCCCTCACCTTTGCTGTGTTACCGTACTCAGTGTTCTACTCGCGGGTTGTTTTACCGGAACCTTTTATGCTCTTTTTTTCGACGTTGTCATTGTTGGGCTTTTCACTCTGGCTCGATGACGATAAATGGAAATGGTATTTTGTTTCAGCCATTTCGTTAGCTTTAGCATTGCTCCTAAAACCTTTTGTGCTCTTTTTAGCCCCTGTCTATGCGACTATCTTTATTATAAAAGTATTGCAAAGCCAAAAACTCAAAGAATCACTGATGTTTAATGGGCTCGCAATTTTGCCCTTTTTATCTATCTCACTTTCACCATTCCTGTGGTGGCGTAATTGGATTCAGCAGTTTCCCTCAGGGATTCCTGCCTCCGACTGGCTTTTTAATTCTGATGGGATTCGCTTTCGACCAGCTTGGTTTCGGTGGTTAGGCTATGAACGGGTAGTAAGATTGCTTGTCGGATACATCGGGATAGTTTTTATTCCTTTTGCTTTTTTACCACGAGACATTTGGGACTCCAGACAACCCAAATCTCTGAAAAAGCTCCTCGCTAGCAATAGCTCAATATTTATAGTGATGAGTTGGTGGTTCGGCATCTTTGCATACTTCATTGTTATAGCTACAGGCAATGTACGCCACGATTATTATCAAAATCTTTTGCTCCCAATCATAAGTATTACAATTGGACTAGGGATGCTCCATCTAGGAAAAATTCTTACCGCAATGATTGCTCGTCAAAAGACAGTAGCCAAAAAATTCGGAGCTGATAACCTAGCTTTTGGAATTATCCTAACATTGTATGCATTAATGCTGATCTTTTCTTGGCAACACGTCAAAGGATACTTCAATATTAATCATTGGGAATATGTGCACACTGGCGCAGAAGTCGATAAGATTCTTCCGTCAGATGCAAAAGTGATCGCACCTGCCATGGGAGACACCGTATTTCTTTTTCAAACCAATCGAACTGGCTGGCCCATTGGCTTTGATATTGATACAAAAAGAGAAAACGGTGCACAGTACTATGTCACTACATCTTATGATGACGAAGCTCGTGCATTAGAAGCTATATATCCTACAATTGCAAAAACTGATATGTATCTCATTCTTGATTTAAGGACGCCACTCCCCATTTCTGAAAGTCAGTGATTTGTCAGGTCTTGAAAGATATTCAGGTATATACTTGATTGCGTCTTGTGTTCTACTCAACCATATACACACAGAAAGGGTCTATGTCACAAAATCCGCATCAGAATGCTGTCCAACAACTTCATGAGGTTGGCGTGATCTTACGCAAACAATACTCAGATAAGAACCGTTTTGATGCAGCAATACAAAAGTTGTCACACCCTGATCAAATCATTGAAGGTAATCTTGAAGTAGTAATGGATGACGGTAAAACGCAAGCATTCCCGGCATATCGTTCTCAACACAATAACGCGAATGGACCATACAAAGGCGGTATTCGGTTTCACCACGGGGTAACAATAGATGAAGTAATGGCTCTTTCCACTTGGATGACCTGGAAATGTAGTGTTGTGGGCATTCCGTACGGAGGTGGTAAAGGAGGAATTGTCGTTGATCCAGCTAAGCTTTCCCACACTGAACTAGAGAAGCTATCCCGCGCCTATGTACAACTCGTCAAAGATCATATTGGGCCTTGGATGGATGTCCCTGCTCCAGATGTTAATACCAACGGTCAAATTATGGCCTGGATGGTAGATGAGTGGCAAAAAACACAATCAACCTATCAGACCAATCCACTGGCGACATTTACTGGAAAACCACTCGAGCTGGGCGGATCTGAAGGAAGAGAAGAAGCCACTGGGTTAGGAGGAGTATTTGTTTTGGAAAAGCTTGCGGAAAAACTTGACTGGAAAAGAAAGCAAGATATCACTATCGCAATCCAAGGTTTTGGCAATGTGGGATACTGGTTTGCCTATCACGCTGACCGCCTAGGTTATAAAGTTGTGGCCGTTTCCGATTCTCGAGGTGGTGTATATGTAAAAGAAGGTCTCGATCCAGCTTCAACATTACGCTGTAAGCAAGAAACCGGTAGTATTAAAAATTGTCGGTGTGTTGAAGGTGCATGTAAGTTAGAACATGGTCAAGCAATCACAAATGAAGAATTACTCCAACTTAATGTTGATGTCTTAGTTCCTTCTGCACTAGAAAACGTCATTACGGAAAAAAACGCTGCACATATCAAAGCCCGATGGATCGTGGAGATGGCAAATGGACCAATCACTCCAGAAGCTGATCAGATGTTAGCAACACAAGGTGTTGAAATAATTCCTGACATCTTAGCAAATGCTGGCGGCGTTAGCACTTCATACTTTGAGTGGGTACAAAACCTCCAAGGCTATTATTGGACAAAAGAGGAAGTACTGACTAAATTGGAGAGACTGATGAAGAGTACTTTCGATAGTTTTTGGACGATGAAACAGGAAACGCAAACCAATGGACGTATTGCCGCGTATCTTATTGCAGTCAAACGAGTGATCGACACTATGATGCTCCGTGGTCAAGCGTAAGTGATTACAGTGAGCAGACATCGACACTCGGCTCAATCCATTTTTTGCCATCCTTAGCAAGAAGCTCGTCAAAAGAGAGTGGCCCCCAACTTCCTGCCGGATACAAATCGGGTTGCTTGTCTTTGATATGGGAGATAAATGGATCAACAAGAGCCCAAGAATGTTGAATAGCGTCAGCTCGAGGGAATAACGTCGAGTCACCTTCACTGGCATCGTGAATGAGCCGCTCATACGCTTCAACCAGCCCCATCTGGTATTTATTGCGGTAACAAAACTGCATCGGCACTTCATCAAGGGACATTCCGTGTCCAGGTCGCTTCACGAATAACCGCAAGACTATACCTTCATTAGGCTGAATTCTCAATGTAAGCACATTGGGATCTTGACCTAAACTAAACTCTTTAAAAATCGTGTTTTGTGGTTCCTTGAACTGTATTGAAACTTCAGCCACAGTTTTAGCTAAGCGTTTGCCCGTCCGAATGTAAATCGGTACTCCTTGCCACCGCTGATTGTTCACTTCTAACTTCATCGCCACCGCTGTTTCAGTGAAAGAATTCTGAATCTCCGGGTGCTCTTGTCTGTATCCTCTCACCCCTTGTCCCTCGATTGTACCGGCCGCATATTGCCCAAAAGCAATCCGATTTTCAACTTCTTTTTCGTCGACAGCAACGATTTTGGCCAACAAATGGGAACGAGCATGACGTATATCTTCGGAGTGAAAGCTTTTTGGCTCTTCCATCATTGTCATTGCCAGTAACTGAAGACAGTGGTTTTGAATAATATCTCTGATGGCTCCTGTTTGATCATAGAATATTTCTCGCCCTGCAATCCCCAAGGTTTCTGCATACGTCACTTGAATATGATCAATGTAGTTTTTGTTCCAGAGGTGCTCAAACAAACCATTGGCAAAACGAAATGCAAGTAAATTTTGCACAGTTTCTTTTCCAAGGGTGTGATCAATCCGAAAAATCTGCTCCTCTTGAAACACTGCAGTTAGCTCATTGTTCAATTCTTGAGCTGATCCGTAGTTGGTCCCAAATGGCTTTTCAATTAAAATCTTCGTCCACCCACATGACGTTTCATGCA